>PKSZ01000115.1 GCA_002869425.1 Marinilabiliales bacterium | reverse complement strand
TTAGAGTAATGATGAACCTTTCACCTTATTCTCACCCAGGTTAACACCCAGTACAATTTCATGAGATCCAGTGCTATATTCAGATATCTTACCAAAGGTCCAATCGAAAGCATAGCCCAGATAGAACATATCATACTTAATTCCAAGCACAGCAACCATGGCTTTCGAAGTTCTATAACTAATAGCCAACCAATAGTTTTCCATGAAGTAAGTTTTAACATTAATATCTACCTGTGCTGGCGTTTCTTCTGTAGTCTTCACCAACAAACTAGGTTCAATATCAAATTTATCGTTAAGCTTAAACTTATAACCTCCTGAGAAATAATAATGGCGAACCATTGAATTGACATTATTATCATTCAAGCCCAGATCATATTCAATCAACTGAGTAGCTGCAATTCCTACAAAGTAATTTGGTCGATATAAATATGCACCAAAACAAGCATCAGGAGCAAATGAAGTTTCTACTCCACCAGACAAGGCATTATCCATACCAATATCATCCTTAAGAATAAGATTACTCTGATCTACTTTATATTGAAATGCTGATACAGACAATCCAAATGCAAGTTTAGAATCGATTTTGTGCAACATTAAATGATAAGCATAAGATGCCATTAATCCTGTTCTGCTTATGGGACCAAAAGCATCTGTATAAATATATCCTCCAACTCCCATCTTCTGACCTGCCAGTTGTGTATGACCACTTACTGCAAGTGTTCGCGGCGCTCCTTTTATCCCCTCCCATTGATCTCGTGCTGTAATTCTAATGGGAATATAACTTTCACTGCCTGCCATAGCAGGATTCAGTAAAAAACCATTTAATAAATACTGGCTGTACAATGGTTGCTGCTGTGCAAACAATCCTGTAACTATGAACAAAAACGCTATTGAAAATACTAACTTTTTCATCTTTATAATATTAAATGCTTATCTAATAATTGCTATTGCCCCAGACCTTCTAACTGCTTCATCGGATCCATCAAGGAATATTTCAATAATATATACATATGAGGCATGCGGTAATTCGTTTCCTTTATCCGAGATACCATCAAACTGAACATCGGTTGATGAATAATCTTCTCCTGTACCATCAAAATACCAGACAAGATTCCCCCACCTATTAAATATTTTAATATTCACCTGATCATATATCTCTATATTATCAACATCCCAAGTATCATTAACACCATCATTATTTGGCGTAATAGCTGTAGGTATCAGAAGACATTCAACATCTTCTGCCCCTATTGTGAATATAGTATCGAATGAGCAATAATTTGCATCTTCAATTGTTAGAGAATAATCTCCTGCTGTCAATCCTGAAATATCTTCTGTTGAAGCATCATTAGACCAGTAATAAGTAAGCGGTTCTGTTCCACCTGAAATATCAAGATCAATACTTCCATCAATACCTATCTTACAACTTGCATCAATTAACTGTAAGGTGCTTTGATCTATTGTAATTTGCTGTGGTTGTTCAACAGACGTATTTTCCGTAATGGTACAACCATTAGCGTCAGTAACAACCACGGAAAGGGTTTGCTGCTCCGCCAAACCTGTTGCTATAGATGATGTTTGTCCTTCCGGATCATTCCATAAATATGTATATGGAGATGTTCCTCCTTCAACTGCTACTTCAGCACTTCCATCAAATTCTCCATAACATGAAACATTGGATGATGTTAATGTTATTCCCAAACCATTTGCAGGTTGATTAACAACAACGGTAACAGACTTTGAGCAAAGATTATCATCGGAAATGGTTACAACATATGTTCCGGAACTTAATTGGTATACATCCGCAGTATTCATTCCATTGCTCCATTCGTATGAATAAGGACTGCTTCCTCCCTGAACAGTCAAACTAACCTCACCATTTGCTCCACCATAACAGTCAACATCTACAATACTTGTATTCACTATTATTTCAGTTGGTTCGATCAACTCAATACTATCACTTCCTGAACATCCTGAAGCATCAGTAACCGTTACAAAACTATAGCCTGAACTTAATCCTGTCTCAGTTGCATTGGTACCACCGGTTGACCACGAGTAAGAATATGGTTCAACTCCACCAGATCCTGTTACTTCAACCTCTCCATTGCTATCTCCGTAACATGTAATATCAGATACAACACTTATACTGGTTGTAACAGACCCTGAACTCATTATCTCTACACTGGCAACAGCTGAACACAAGTTATCATCTGTAACTGTAACAGAATAAATACCTGCCGATAAATCAGAAGCTATAGATGTTGTAGCAGATCCAGCTGATGAATCCCATAAATAAGAATAAGGACTCGTTCCTCCAGATGCTGTTACTGAAACTGAGCCTGTAGCCGTTCCACAGCCTGCATCTGATGAATCTGTTGTTAGACTTAATGAAGCAACTGGCTGTGCAATATAAAAACTATCAACAACGACACAGAAAGCATCATCGGTTACTGTTACCGTATAATAACTACCACCAGTAAGATTGGATATCGTATATCCTGTCACGGATGATGGATCGTTCCATTGAACCAAATATGGCACCAACGTGCCCGGAGTACCTCCTGTCACATCAATGGTTATTGAACCTGAATTATCACCATAACAAGCCACATCTTCATGATTCGTTTCTGTTATAATTATAGAATCAGGAGATGAAATTTCAATACTATCTACAACCACACACAAGCTATCATCTGTAACTGTTACAATATAATTGCCCGGTAAAAGTCCTGAAGCTGTACTTCCTGTAACTGAAGGATTGTTCCAGTTGTAAGAATACGGAAGCGTACCTCCAGTTACTTCAAATACAAATTCACCAGTTTCTTCACCTGCACATGCAACATCTGAGTATGAAGTAAATGAAGATATTAGTTCTGCATTTTCTAATATTTCTATATTATTAAGGAATGCACTGCATCCATTGTCATCCGAAACTGTGAGACTATACGTTCCAGCTGCCAGGTTTCCAATGTATGAAGTATCTTGACCTGAACTCCATATGTAATTATATGGTGGAGTTCCACCTGTCATATTGACCTCAATTTCACCAAGCGTATCACCATAGCATGTATTATTTACAAGATTCAATATGGATAGCGTACCTCCTCCCTCGTCAGGTACTGTAAGATCAAAGCTTCTCTGACATCCGGAAGCATCGGTTACAACAACAGTATAATTACCAGAAGGTAATCCTGAATATGTATCCGTGCCTTCTCCTGAATATCCATTTGGAGACCAATCATACGTATATGGTCCGGAACCAGAATTTGGTTGTACTGTTATTAATCCTGTATTCTGACCACAAATAGCTGCCTGTACAATGGTATCAATTGCCAGAGGAATAGGTTCTGTTAAAATAATACTATCTATTTCAACACAAGAGTTTAAATCAGTTACTGTAATATGGTAATACTGATCCGCATACAAGTTCAAAGCTGTTGCATTTGAAGAAGAGTTTGAATTATCCCATTGATAGCTGTATGTTGGAGTACCTCCTGAAACGTCAATAATTGCATATCCATCGTTTCCGCCATTACATGTAACATTAGATGTGTCGATAAAAGAAATAACAATATCGGTAGGCTCTGAAAGCGTAACACTATCTACTTTTGTACACAGACTGTCATCTGTAATGGTTACATAATAATATTGATTTGCCATCATATTTAATAAGGCTGCATCAGTAGAACTATCTTCCCATAAATATGAATAAGGTGCAATACCTCCATTTACACTTACATCTGTACTGCCATCATTTCCTCCAAAACAAGTAACATCACTTGTATTAATAAAAGAAACCAGTAATTCTGAACTTTCTGTCACAAGCAAACCCGAGAGTTCACTATTACAACCATTTGCATCTGTAACTGTAACATCATATGTACCAGCAGAAAGATCTACTGCTACACTTTCAGTTTGTCCGTCTGACCATAAATACGTAAACGGTGCAGCTCCGCCAGTCATTCCAACTTCAATACTTCCTGTTGAATCGCCATAGCATGCAACATTAATTGTATTTTGTACGGAAGCATTTCCACCGGAAGTCTCAGGAACATTAACATTCAAAATGTTTTCACAATCATTATCATCAGTAACGATAACCGTATAATTACCTGAAGAAATACCTGCCAGCACAGAATCTGTTTCAGAAGGATATCCCATCCACTGATAACTAATGGGCAGAATTCCTCCGGACGCTTGAACCGCAATTGAACCATTTGGATTTCCACATATGGAACTTACAACTACAGTATCTATTTCAATGGAATCAGGCTGAGATAACAATACACTATCTACCGCAGTACAATAATGACCATCTGTTACTGTAACCGAATAGTAAGATCCAGCAGTCAATCCTGTTACTACGGATGTAGTTGAGGAACTCGTATTATTCCAAACATAGCTATGCGGTAATGTACCTCCTGATGTTGTAACAGTTGCCATACCTGTTGATTCACCAAAACAAGCAATATTTGTACTGTCAGATATATTAATTTGAATTAAAGAAGGCTCAGATAACATTACACTATCAATTGCGACACAGGAACTATCATCCTGAACCGTTACATAATAATAAGTACCTGCCAACAGATTTGTAACAGTATCTGTAGTAGATGATGTTCCTCCACTCCATAAATATAAATAGGGCTGTGTACCGCCAGAAACTGAAACTGTGGCACTTCCATCTGTTAAACCATTACAACTTATATTCTGAACTATTGCAGCTGTTGTTTGTATCTCGGAATTCTCTGAAATTGAAACACTTGCATATGACTCACAAGACGAGCCATCTGTTATTGTTACATCATAACTTCCTGCAGCCAAACCCACAGCCAAAGCATCTGTTTGACCATCAGACCACAAGTAATTATATGGAGTAGCTCCTCCTGTTATAACAGCTTCAGCTTGTCCTAAATTCTGACCAAAACATGTATTATGAATCACCGAACCAATAGAAGCAACACCTGCCCCATTATCTGGAATTGCAATGGTTGCAGAAACCGTACAACTATTATCATCGGTTACAACAACCGTATAATTACCAGACGATACTGATGAAACAGCATTAATTGTGGAACCATTATTCCAACTATATGTGTAAGCAGGAATTCCACCTGTAACCGTAATTGATGCTTGACCATCAGACTGACTACAATTTGAGTTCACTATTGTTGTATCAGAAATCATTAGAACAGCTGGTTCTTCAATAAGAACAGTATCCAAATACTCACAACTATTATTATCTGTCACAGTTACTGTGTATTCTCCAACAGGAACATCAACCAACAATTGACTAGAAACACCATTAGACCATTCATAAGTATATGGGTTAATACCCCCGCTAACTGTAACATTAGCCAAACCCGATGATCCACCGTTACACCTTACATCAGTGTGAGTAATACTACCTACCATCTGAGTTGGTTGGCCAACTGTTGCAGTTGTGGTAGCAGAACACAAGTTATCATCAGTTACTGTAACGGAATATGTACCAGCCACAAGGCCTGTTGCAGTTTGAGTTGTTTGATCCAATGTGTTTGAATCCCAGTGATAAACATAACCAATAAGATTTGTTCCACCCGTAGGATTTACTGACGCTGTTCCATTTGCAAAACCATAACATTGGGCAGCCACAGAACTTGAACTCAAAGTTAAAGCCGTAGGCTCAGTAACTGTTTCTGTAATGTTTTGTGAACAATTATTATCATCTGTCACTGTTAAGCTATAAGAACCAGCAGCTAAACCGGAAGCTGTCTGTGTTGTCTGTGCACCTGTTTCTGCATCCCACATATATGTATAATCTCCGGCAACTTCACCTCCTGTAACTGTAGCATTAATTGATCCATCAGCACCATTCTTACAATTAACATTATCGATACTTGTTGCAATACTAATTTGATCAGGTTGATTAATAATAACTGATGATTCTGCTGTACAGGAATGATTATCTGTTATCGTAACCGTGTAAGTTCCTTGGCTCAAACCAGATTCTGTAGGAGAACTACCTCCTGTTTCCCAACTAAAAGAATATGGCATTGTTCCACCTGCTCCACTAGCAGTTGCACTACCCGATGCTCCACCATAACATAAAACATCGCTGGATGCAACGATACTTACACTTAAAACATCAGGCTCAGTTATAGTTGCATTAACTATGGTTGTACATCCCTTCGAATCTGTAACAGTTACTGAAGCTACTCCTGCAGAAACGCCTGAACAAGATGAAGTTGTTGATGAATTGGTCCAAATGTATGAATAAGGACTTGTTCCACCTGTAACATTAACTGTTGCACCACCATCAGAGAGACCATTACAGGATACATTTGTCTGAGAAGAAATTACACCTGTTAATACAGCAGGTTGTGTAATATTGGCAGTTGCAGTAGCATTATATCCATTAGCATCTGTAACTGTTACCTGATAATTACCTGCACACAATCCTGTCTCAGTTGGATCTGTAGTTCCACTTGGCCATTCAAAGGAGTAAGGAGTTACTCCACCGGAAGCACTTACCGTTGCCTGACCATCGCAACTACCGTTACAAGAAACATTAACAGTACTTGCAATAGATGCTGATAAAGCAGAAGGCTCAGGTACAGTTACATTACCTACTACAGTACAAGAATTTGCATCTGTAATTGTAACCGTATATGATCCTGCACATAAAGATGTTGCATTTGCATCTGTTTGTCCTGAAACATCACTCCATGAATATGTATAAGTAGTAATACCACCAGCAGGTACTGCTGTTGCTTCGCCATCACATATTCCAAAACCTGTAGTTGAAACTGCAGATGTGTTCACAGTAAGTTCTGTTGGTTCTCCAACAGTATATGATGAAACATACTCACAACTATTATCGTCTGTTACTGTGACAAAATATTCGCCCTGTGACAAGCCTCCAGCTGTCTGAGATGCCTGATCACCAGCATTAGCATCCCACTGATAACTATATGGAGATGTTCCGCCTGTTCCTGTTACGTTTGCTGATCCATTGGCTCCACCATTACATGAAACATCAACTCCGGACAAGTTTGCTCCCAATACATTGGGCTCATTAACTATTGCTGTAGCTGTTGCTTCACAATTATTGGCATCTGTTACAGTAGCAATATAGCTTCCAGCAGACAAGCCTGTTTCAGTTGCTGTTGTTGTACCACTTGGCCACTCATATGAATAACTGCTTGTTCCTCCACTGGCAGAAACAATAGCCTGACCATCAGCTCCTCCATTACAATTCACATCTGTAACACTTGTTATAGATGCTGTCAACACTGTTGGTTGTGT
>PKSZ01000439.1 GCA_002869425.1 Marinilabiliales bacterium | reverse complement strand
TGTCCTTCCATTGGGTTTTCATCCAAGGCAAAATAATCATTAAGAGAGTTGGTATTCCCCATTCCCTGAACAGTAAGTACAGTTTCAAAATTAACACCATCACTTGTTCTTTCAATTTCAAAATGATCGTTGTTGATTTCTGATGCTGTTTGCCATTTTAGCTCTACATCTCCTGCAACATATTCAGCATTAAAACTTAGTAGTTCAACAGGTAGAGGATTTGCACCACCCGTTTTGTTAGCCAGTGTAAAATAACTAAATGATGTAAAATTAACTGTTGATCCTATTGAGCCGGTTGGAGATGTAGTGCCTACACCGCCAATATCAGACCAAGCTGTAGGATTTCCTTTGGCTATTCTTAAGTTTGCTTCATCTTCAACACCATCAGTGAAATTGTAATGCAGCGTAGCACTGGCTGAAGCAATAGATGCACCAGCACCTTTAGATATATCCCAGTAACCAATATTTGAAACCTTATCGATTGTTCCCGGTAAAGTCCAGCCCAGATCGACTGCAGAAGATGTTATATATTTACAAGTATAATCTGTAGATGTAGCTGCTACCTGCTTAATATTGAGTTCTGCTTTATGAAGACTGTCGGTTCCAACAGGAAATACTTTATTAGTAGGAGCAGTAGTAGCAATTGTATGCTTCATAGGCCCTTTTACAAAACTATTGTCACTTCCTCCTGCAATTGACGAAGCAGTTCCCATAGACAGTATATTCACATCTGAGGTAACAAGATTACCATCTGTTAAAGTCAAAGTTCCATTAACCGTTACTGCTGAATTTGATGTAATTTCTGTGCCAGTATTACTTGTGTTATTGATGGTTAAGTTGCTTAGCGCAGGGTAAGATTGAGTTCCACCGAGTACCTGGTCTGATGTACCATTCAGGGTTATTGTTCCAGTTCCTGGCACAAGCAAACCACCATTATAAGAAATGTCAGTAGAGATATTGGTATTTGTACCAAGGTTATATGTGCCGCCCAAAATATTTAAGGAGCCTGTAATATTGGTAGTTGCAGGTGCTGTAAAAGTACCCGCTGTAGCAGCCAGACTTAAGCTGCCAAAAGTTAGG
The DNA here is from genome assembly GCA_002869425.1 of Marinilabiliales bacterium. Lineage (GTDB taxonomy): Bacteria > Bacteroidota > Bacteroidia > Bacteroidales > BM523 > BM523. Next base: position 6,222 of record PKSZ01000439.1, on the reverse strand, counting down.
GTAGTGGTGCTGCCACCTGTACTTAATGTTTGTCCGGTATTTTCAATGCTGATATCAGCAAAAGACTGATCTGTAGCAGTGCCATTTATTAATTGTCCGGCTGTTGTATTATTGAAAATCAGGGCAGATGAAGCACCTTCGAATGTACCTCCATTATCTGTCCAGTTACCTTTAAGAACTATAGTTGTGCCTCCTGTAAAAGTTCCTCCATTTAAGGTAGAATTGCCATTAATATTAAGGGTGGTAGGTGCTGTAAAGTTACCCTGAGTCATGGTCATGTCATTCACTGTTAACTCAGATGTAGTTCCAAAACTAAGAGTTCCTCCAGTTTTATTTACATCTATATCATAGAGAGTGTAGCTGGCTGCAGCAGTACTAAAAAGTTGATCTGTTGCTCCATCAAAGGAAATTTCACCATTATTATGATTGAATGTGCCTCCATTGTCAGTCCAGTTTCCGCCAAGCCTCATGGTATTTACATTATCAGCTTCAAATGTTGTATTTGTGTATAATGTAGCATTGCTGTTAACATCTACAGTAGCATCATTGGTATTAGCATCAACTGTAATATCTGTGTATGTCCCGTCACCTATGTGCAATTCGCCGGCAACAGTTGTTGTCCCTGCATCAAATGTCAAACTTGTTGAATTTGCTTGTGGTTGTAGGTATAAATTTCCATATGTAATACCAGATTTTATATTGGAATTTACATTTTGGTTGTAGTATGTGTTGGAGGCAGTTCCAATGTTATAACTACCAAATCCTGTTGGATAAACTGAGCCTTTAGTTACATAGAAGTTTGTTCCATCTTGATGTCTGAAAAAACGTGTTGGGTTTCCTGTGATTGCATATCCATCAGTATTAAAATTCCCTTGAAATAGCCAGATGTATCCAGTAACATTTGTTGTTGTGATATCATTAGTTAAAATAGCACCATCCGTATGTTGGTTACGAAGCCACAAATGAGCATACTTAATTTCACTTTCCAAAATAACATTTTGTCCAGAAGCTGATCTTAAATAGTTAAATCTACTTGAACTTCCTGGACTAATTGTTCCTTTACCATTGTTTAAAATGACTTGGTTAAAAGCAATTATCAATGCCGATGATGTTGCTTCAATTATTCCAGTTTGCTCTCCGCCTGTTACAGAATTACAATCAAATACAATATTTGTATATACGTATAATTTTCCAGAAGATGTTGTTACTTTTGCAACTCTTGTTAAATTTGAGTCGTCAGAGCCAAGCTTTATGTTTCCTGAAATATTACCCCAGCCTGTTCCAATATTCCATAAATTATCTTCATTATTTAGACTTGGTTGTTTGACTGTGGCATTATTACTTATAGATAGTTTAAATGTATTGTTGTTAAGTGTTATACTATATGGTTCATCTTTAAACAGTAATTTGTAAATATCAGTTTCAACATCCATGTCAACAGTGACTGCAGCTCCTACATAGGGATTTCCCAATACAACATAGCTATTGGTTGAAGGTATGGCATGCACTCCAAATGAGGCATTTGAGAAAGAACCTTTATTGTTTACATCGATTGTCAGGGTTTCATCATCAATAATAGCAGTGACTGTTCCTACAATAAAATCTGGATCATTTTGTAGTAAAAGTACATCATCAACTGCCATTTCCGGAACACCGGGATTTTCAGGAGGGCCGGACACGAAATAAGTACCATTTCCGGTTATTGTTGTGCTCCCGTCGCTTGATATTACCCCAGTCCTGTACTTTATCCAGTGCGTCTGGTCATTCCATGTCATTGTACCGCTTACCGCATTGGTTAGATAGTCTGGGTTAAATTTTTCGCCACAAATAAAATCACCAAAACCTGTTTCTCCAGAGATAGATGTGAAATTGTTATTCTGTAAGTTAATTGTAGTATTCAGGAATTCAACGCCATCATAACGTCTTACTTCAAAGTTTGATTCATCGGCAGCTAAGTCTACATCAGAACTTAAAAAGTTAAATACTGTATTGTAGCTTGTGAAACTTACACCGTTGTTGGTTATTGTCCAATACCTGTTAACCGTTTTATTTGGATCAATGTCCGAAGCATAAATATCTGGATGATCGAATGTGTCTGCCGCACAAATGATATCTCCGGCACCGGAAAGACCAGTGAAAACGATATCAACAGGAGAATAACTGCTGCCTGTTCCAACCTCAAACGATGCTGAGGTGTTTGCCAGGTCAAAAGCTTTTTGAAGATTTCCTTCTACGTGACCACTAGCTCTGGCAATCGAACCAGAAATTGGCATGATTACCTTTTGTGTATTGGTTACAATATTACCTGAAGTAAAAGTTAAAAGGGTATTAACCGTTACATCACTTGATATAACCAGATGATTTGAATTATCAATTTGCAGTTCGTCAAATGTTATGGTTCCGGATAAAGTTTGTTGAGCAGATCCCTGAAAGAGGACTTTTCCCGAAGCAGTAAAAGAACCTGCAGTGTAGGTCCATGTATTTCCTTTGACGGTAATTGTATTTCCATTTGGACTAAATGTTCCACCTGCAGCATTTTGAACAAAATTACCTATTGTAATATTTCCGGCAAGGTTGGTTGTTCCTGTTGAAGTATAATAAAATGTTTTTGCTGAAGCTTGTGTAAATGAAGAATGTGCAGACAATGATGCTGAACCTGCAATAGTTATATCCCCATTTAAAGTTAACATTCCACTTATATCTTTGGCACCGGAATTTTCAAGATTAATGTTGTAATATATTGACCCATTAGGAGTTGTGGTTTTTAATATCTGGTCTCCTGCACCGTCAAGTGTTACTGTGCCAGATATTAATGCAAAAGGACCAGCCAACTCTGGTACAGCTGTTGCAAGTTTAGCAAGTTGTAATTCTCCTCCAGACATCATCAGACCTCCTGTACCTGTTAGGGTTTCTGCATTCATATCTAATATTCCAGAAATAATCTGAACCATGTTGGAGGCAGAAATAGTTGTTGTTGCAGCAGCTTCTACTTTTGTTCCGTCTGTTTTTTGAACTCTGAGTGAATAGAAATTTTCTGTTCCTCCTGTATATTGAATTGTTTGTGTGTTGCCACCAATAAATGTTACCATTTTACCATTTGGCACAAAAGTACCTGCACTGTGTAACCAGTTGTTCTCGATGTTGGTGTTAAATGCAGATTGTGTTACTGTACCTCCGGCTATTTCAATATCATAAAAGTTTGTTACCGTTGAGCCATCAATAAATGAAGATCCCAAAAAGCTCACTTCTCCATTATTGTGATTAAATGTACCATCATTGTCCCAGGTGCCAATAACTTCCATATTTGTTGCATGACCTGTTAGATTACCCGTGCCAGAAATACTTACGTTGTTGAAAGTGGTGGTAGAAGTACCTGTAACTATTGTTGACGTAGGGAAGTTAACAGTTCCGGTGGCAGTAAATATACCTCCGTCTTTATTCCAGGAAGACCCGGTAACGTTTATTGTAATTCCATTATCTATGAGGGTACCACTTTCCATATTCATTGTTCCTATTGTTATAGGTGTGGCAGCCGTTAATGTTGTAGTTGCTGAAGTTGAAAAAATAAATGTTTTAGCCGATGCCTGAGTGAAACTGCTGTGTGATGCAATGGATGAAGCTCCTGTAACGATAATATCGCCATTAACAGTCATCATACCATCCAATGTTTTGGCACCTGAATTGTCTAATTTAATATTGAAACAAGTGGTTGCGCCTGAAGGAACAGCATTGTATGTCTGCGCACCAGCACCATCAAAAGTAAGAGTTCCACCTACATAATTATATGATCCTGTAAATTCAGGAACAGTAGCAAGTTTTGCAATTCTGAATTCACTATTGTCTTGCATATATAGGTCTGCTGTACCATTGTATGTGTCAGTATCAATATCTAAGATCGCTGATTCTTTAATTGTAATTCTGCTATCTACCTGTGTATTTCCTGAGCTAAACTTTACACCTAATGTGGAGCAGACTAAATTGGAGTAACTACCATCGCTTGGTATTCTTATTTCCTGATCGTTTGCTGCATTATAGTTAACAATGTTTCCTGCTGTTGAAACATTGAATGTGTTTACATCTATGCAAGTGTTTAAGCCGCCAATTTCTAATATACCTTCGTTTATGTAGGTTCCTGCACCGGTTAAAACAGCTCCGCTTGTACCTGCTCCATCTACATGAATTTCACCTGTGTTTGTAACAGATGTACCGGCATTGATATCCAGTATTGAAGTTTGAACAGAGTTGCCTGAAATTGTGTAAACACCAGCCGTTGGATAACCCATAAAAAGCGTACATTCTCCACCTGTACAACCTATCCAGCTTCCATTGTTTGTTATATTTCCGTTAACATGCGGATCTTCACCAACAGTGTTATCCCAAACACCAGATACAGAAATGGAAATATCATCGCCAAATTCTTTCGTCCCTGCGCTTGAAGCGGTATATGTAATGGTACCATCAATGCTTGTTTGGCCTGCAATGGTGAAATTACTACCACCAATTGAGGCATCTGCACCTGTTTCAATGGTCAGAGTTCCTCCAACAATAATATCCTGATTGTTATTTGCAGCAGCTTGCGCTAAAGTTGATGTTCCGGATACAGACAAATTTCCTGTTACATTTAGCGAACCACCATTACCTCCTGGTTTAAAGTAAATATGCCCATTATCAAAATAGCAATCACCACCAACCGCCAGGTCGGAGCCATTTACGGCAGTTATATCTACAGTTGAATTAACATAACAATCACCTGTTACGGTAATGTCTCTGTTTTGTGTATCATAATTAAGTTCCCCGTTTATGGTCAATGAAGCACAGGTATAATGATTATTAACATAAACAATATCTCCTGCTTGTATAGCAACCATATCGGTTGCTGTAGGAACACAATTGCAATCCCATGTAGCAGGATTACCCCAGTCGCCGGAAGCTACCGATAATATAGGACCAGACACAGAAAGTGTTCCGTGTGATGTACCATCAGATAAGCCCCAGTTTCCTGTACTTGAAGAGCACGAGTATTCATTGTTATATGTGTATACCCCTGGTGTAATGGTTCCAAGAATCATCTGGATGCCTGTGATTGTTATTTCATCAATCTGATCTGCTGTTGCATCTGTTGTAATTGTAAGCGTAATTGATCCTGAAACTACAGACATGCTAAGTGCTGTAATATCTGTTGTTCCACTTGTTACAGATGCACTACCTATACCTGCATTAAATGTGAAAACAGAAGAAGGAGGAAGAATAGTGTAGGTTTTGGTCGTTTGACCAGCCTCAAAATTATCATTTACAACTTCATTTATAACAATATTTGAAAGTGTAACTGGTGTGGCATCTCCTTCAATGAAAGTGCCATCACCACCTGTAATTGTAGGTGAACTATTCACAATTAAATCGGCATGATTTTCACCATCGTTTGCGCCCCATGTTCCGGTGCTGGTTCCAGCATCATACCCTAACGTGTATGATCCTGCAGTAGCTGTAGTAGCCATAAGCTGAAGGCCGGAAATGGTAAATTGATCTGTATTGGCAGTGCCAGAAGTACTCATTGTTACTGTAGCTGTACCAGAAGTAACCGTTAGAGAAATAGCTGAAATGTCTCCTCCACCTGGTTCGCTTACGGAACCAATTCCAGGGTTGAATTCAAAACCTGCCGGAGCTGAAAGTACATAGGTTTGGTTGGCTTGACCACCTGCAAAATTATTCGCTGCCCCTTCGTCCACAATAATATCCGGTGAAATAGTAACCCAATTACATGATGCAGAAACCATTGTAGCTGAGCCCTTAGTAATAGTATTTAGCGTTGAAGTGGAAGTATAATAGACTGTAACTCTGATATGATCTACATATATGCTTGCATTAGCTCCATCTCCTATTCTTGCTTGTAATGCAACACCAAAGTTTGCATTATTTATATCTGCTGCAGTCCATGTTGTACCCCAAAGAATGGCAGCTCCTCCATAAGTTTGATAAGAATCACCATCAGATGTAGGCCATGCAGCTCCACTGTAAGGGCTTGAACCAACAACAGAACCTGATGCATCAATAAGATCTACAACTGCATCTGTTACTGGATTTGTTGAGTACCTGTCTATTTCAACAACAATACCATCAATGGTGGCAGTGGGGTCAATAGCAAAACCAAAATTTTGTGCGTGTAAAAACTGACTATTTTTCTTTTTTGATACATTTGTAATTGAAGCGTATGTATCATTTTGG
>PKSZ01000464.1 GCA_002869425.1 Marinilabiliales bacterium | reverse complement strand
TATTGGTAGTAAAAAATGGGTCGAAAATTTTACTTTGGATTTCTTTTGAAATTCCTTTGCCGTTATCACTATAAAGGATAGATAAGTGGTTTTCAGTTTTTGAAAATTGAATGATAATTTCTTTGTTTTGATCTTTTGAAAAACCATGCGTAATACTGTTTAGTATTAAATTGGTATAGATTTGTGCAAATGCACCCGGATATGAACATATTTCATATTCTTCAGGGGTTTCAACCTGAATATTTACATTGTTTTTGTTGATTTCTGGTTTTAAGCTGGATATTACATCTTTTGTATATTCAACCAGATTGAAGTTCCTTTTTTCTTCTATTGTTTGATCGATGCTGACTTGCTTGAAGGTTCTAACAAGTTCACCTGTACGCTCAAGGTTTTTAAGAATTAAGCTCGTAGTATCGTATGTGTTCTGAAGAAATTCTACCAGATCTTTTTTTGTCATTTGTCCGCTTTTGAAATTCTGAGCAAAATTTTTAATCTCATCTTTAAGGCTTGATGAGGCTGTTATTCCAATACCAACGGGTGTATTAATTTCATGTGCGACACCAGCTACAAGGTTACCCAATGAGGCCATTTTTTCAGATTCGACCAATTGTTCCTGTGTTTCTTCTAATTTTTTGAGTGTACTTTTCAGCTCATTATTAGCAATTCGTTTTTGCCGGTACATTCTAAGCAGAAGTACCACAAATACAATAATGATAAAAAATCCAAGAAGAAAAGTGTAGATAATATACCGTTGCTTTTTGTTTTCTACCTCTTGCAGTTGCTTGTCTTTATTGAGAATGGCAATTTCCTGTTCCTTTTTTTCGGTTTGATATTTTGTCTCAATTTCTGTAATGTGTTCGTTTTTTTCAATGTTGAATAGGCTATCATTAACATTGTTCAGTTCTTTTTGGTATATAAAAGCTTCTTTATAATTATTCAGGCTTTCATAATAGTTAACCAGTCCGTTTAGTGAGGCAGATAATCTGGGCAGAGCTCCCAGTTCTTTTGCCATTTTAGTGGCATTTTTCAGGTAGAATTCGGCGTTTTCATAATTTTCCAGTTGCAGGTAAAGATTACCAATATTGGTATAAGCCGAAATCATACCCTCTTTATCACTAATTTTTTCTTTTATTTCAAGTGCTTTTGAATACAACTCAATGGCATGTGTGTAATTTTCTTTTTGGGTATAAATATTTCCCATATTGTTGTAGCAAATACTCATTCCTTTTTGATTATCAAGGGTTTCCATAATGAGTAATGCGTTTTCATAGCTTAATAAGGCACTGTCAAGGTTATTAAGGGTTTCGTAAATTAATCCTTTGTTGTTATAGCAACCTGCTAATCCATACATTGAACTGTAATCTTCGGGATATCGTTTGGTTAATATTTTGAAAAGGGAGGATGCTTCATTGTAGTATTCAATGGCTTTGGGGTAGTTTTTTTGTTCATCATGAACAAGTCCGATATTCATGTAGCTCAATGCAATACCATTCGTATCTTTAAATTGCTCATCAATTTTGAGTGATTTTTGGTAATAATCTATTGCATCCGGATAATTGCCTTCATAAGTATATACACTTCCAAGATTATTGTAGCAAATGCCCTTTCCCTTAAGATCATTTGATTTATCGTATGCATCAATTGCCTGAAAGTAATATTTCTTAGCTTCGGTGAATTTTCCTTTGTAATGATGAAGCATGGCAATGTTCTTACTGGCCAGTGCTTTTCCAGGTTCGTACTTTAATTCTTCGGCAATTTGCAGGCTTTTGATTGCGCAGTTTAATGCACTATCCGAGTCGTTTTGTATAAGTTCTCTGGTTAGTTTGTTGAGATTGTTAACCTTAATGGTATCTGTTTTTCCTGAAGCAATAAGAGATGTAAGACTGTCGCATTTTATACAATTTTGAGAATACACTTTTTTATTCGTAAAAAAGAGAATAAGCAGGCAACAGACAATTATTTTCGTTAAAAATTTCATGTTCAGAGAAGAACAATTTTGATATTAATTTGTAAGATACTAAAAATTAAAATAATTGGAATGCAGATAGCTTTATTAAATTGATTACGAACATGTATAAGCTATACCTGAATACCGATTATTAAAATATCATCAATTTGATCGTAATCTTTTTTCCAGTTATAAAATTCAGCTTCCAGTTTACTTTTTTGATCATTCATAGAAAGTGCACTGTATTTGAATAGTAGTTTCTTGAACTTACCATATTTATATTTTTTTCCTTCTTCTCCTCCGAATTGATCTGGAAAGCCATCAGAGAAAAGGTATATTTTGTCTTGAGGCGTGTATGGTATTATTTCCTCTGAAAAATCCTTCATTTCGATAGAATAATGAATTCCTATTGGCATTTTATCACCCTTAAACTCATACATTAACAGATCGTTGGATTCCAGAATAGGTTTTTTGGATAGCTTATTATTTTTTGCATTTCGTATCAGGTATAGTGGGTTGTTTGCACCTGAAAAATTAACTAAGTGTGTATTTTGGTTGATAACACACAATGAAATATCCATTCCATCTTTAGATTCACCATCTTTACCTGTTTGATGGAGGGAGCGAATGATTTGTTTTCTAAGGCTATTTAGTACTTCTGAACTGGATGGATGCTCCGTGGACTTTCCAACTATTTCATTTAGGAAAGCAACGCCCAGCATACTCATGAATGCTCCTGGTACACCATGTCCGGTACAATCGGCTGCGGCAACATACGTTCTGTTGTTTTTGTGTAGCATCCAGTAAAAATCGCCTGAAACAATGTCTCTGGGCATAAATAGTATCATGTATTCCTGCAGGAATTCATTTATATAATCGAAGGGAGGTAGGATTGCCTGCTGAATTCGTTTTGCATATACGATGCTATCATTAATGGCATGGTTACTTTCTGCAATGGTATCCCGCTGTATCTGGATCTGGTCGCGTTGTGTTTCAATTTCTTCCTTTTGTTGTTCAATTTCAATATTTCTCTGCACTAGTCTGATATTCGCTTGTTTTTTAATTCTATACCTGTTGTACAGTACAAAAGCAAGAATAATAATTAGAAAAGCAATGGCAATTATTACGATAATTACCTGTTTTTGTTTGTTCAGACTAAGTGCTTGTATTTTTTTGTCTTTGTTGAGTAATTCAATTTCCTGTTCTTTTTTTTCTGTTTCATAAATAGCCTGTAGCTCCAGCATTTTTTCATTGTTGTCCTGGTAAAGGAGTGAGTCGGCTTCTACGAAGTATTTACTTAGTAAGTCGTATGCTTTTTTGTAATTCCCTTTTATGTAATAGGATTCGCTTAGTACTTCCAGGGCATAGGTTAATTCTGCTTTCGATTGGGTTTCATAAGCTAGTTTTAATGCTTCTTCCTGAAAAGCGATTGCTTTGTCAAGATTATTTTTTGCCACATAAACTTCACCAATATTGTACAGATCAGATATTTGACCCCATATTACTTTCCCTTTTGTATTCAGTTTGTAACTTCTGTTAAAGTAGTATAAAGCGGAGTCGTATTCGTGCATAAGTTTATGAACGTAACCAACAGTGTTTAAGGCATTGTTGATACCTCTTTCATGACCAATTGATGTAAATATTGAAAGGCCTTTTCTGGAATACTCAAGTCCTTTTTCGTATTCGCCAATTTCCGCATATGCTCCACCAACATTGACGTACGATGAACCCAGGCCTGCTTTGTCTCCAATTTTTTTTCTTGTTTCAAGAGAATTTTCGTAAAACTTAATTGCCATACTCATCATACCTTGATTTTCGTAGAGTATTCCAATGTTATTATAATTGATGGCTATCTTGGAAAGGTTGTTCAATTTTTCATTAATTTTTAGTGATTTAAAATAATATTCAAGCGCAATATCATAGCTTCCTTTTTTTAAATAAACCATTCCAATATTGCTAAATGAACCAGCCATTCCTGAAGTATCCTGCATTAAGCTGTCATATTTTAGACCTTTTAAATAATATTTTAATGCTTCGTCGTAATTAGACCACTGGTAATAAATTGCTCCAATATTGTTGATTACATTTGCCAGTGTTGTTGTATCATGCACATTTTCGAGCAAGCGCAAGGACTTCTTAAATAATAGCAGACTTTTTGGGTAATCACCTATTTGGAAATTTGTAATACCAAGGTTGTTATAACAATTACCCATGGCTTGTTCATTTTGCTCTTTTGTGGCATAAAAAAGGGCATTTTCGTAATCTTTTATTGCTTCTGGGTAATTACCTGTGCTTTCAAGTGCAGATCCGTGTAGTATGTAGGCTTTATAAAGTTTGGTATCGTCCTTGGATTTTTTGGCATCCACTAGATATTGTGCTGCAAGTTTTTTTGCCTTTTCAGGATTGAACTTAAGGTATTCGTTACCGATTTCAATTTTGATATCGAATTTTTCGTTATCATCTGCTTGATCCAGTCTTTCCTGAAGGCTGTCTATGACAATATTCTTTTCTTCTGCTTTTAGTTGGAGAGTTGTAAAAAAGCACAACAATATTAGTATATATGCTAGATTATGCTTCACTATTAATTTTCTTCTGCGTACCATTCTGCATATGAGCTGGCCGTTTCAAAGAGCCTTACTGAGTATAGTTTTACATTTTCAGGTAGTTCTGCAATGATAATATTTGCAAAATGTGCAACCATATTTTCACAGGTTGGCTGATAGTCTGTTTTGATAATTCGCTGAAACATCTGAGGTATTTCATCTATATGATCTCCCGCAGCACTTTTATTGATGATTACTGCATGATCGTATATATCCACTATTTTTTTATTTACAATTTGTTTTAATTCACCGAAATCAATTACCATTCCATCTTTGGGATTCTTGTTATCTTCGATGGTTTTTCCCTTTACGGTTACAAATAGTTTGTAGGAATGCCCATGAAGGTTTTTACATTTGCCATTGTAGTTCCATAAGGCATGAGAAGATTCAAAATGAAATTCTTTGGTCACTCTTATAATAGCCATAGTTTTTATTCAATTGGAGGGCTGGAATGGCCCTAAATTTACTTATTTCTGATCGTTGTGTAATTTACAAAATCGACTAAAGCCTTATTGGCTTCATTTTGAGGCATTTCACTTAAAATGTTNCTTCATTTTTGTATGTGTCCATAACTTTTGATGCATATTCAATACCTCCTTTATCTATCACATGCTTAACAAGTTTATCAACTCTGTTTTTATCTTCGCTTTTCTTTTTTACAATATTTATTATTTTCCTTTTCTCCCCAGAGCTTGAGTTGTTTAACACATAAATTAAGGGTAAGGTCATTTTTTTCTCGCGTATATCATTTCCGGAGGGTTTTCCTATATTGCCGGTGTTTGTATAGTCAAAAATGTCGTCGCGGATTTGGAATGCAATACCCACTTTCATCCCAAAATCTTTAATTTTTGCAAGCTGTATTTCATTGGCTTTTACAGAGGTAGCCCCGGCTTTTGCACAAGCAGCAATTAAAGATGCTGTTTTCTTTTGAATGATATCAAAATAAACATCTTCAGTAATATCTAATTTTCTTGCTTTTTCAATTTGTAATAGTTCACCTTCACTCATTTCCCGGACGGCTTCAGAAACAACTTTAAGCAATTCAAATTCATTGTTATCTACAGCTACAAGAAGACCTCTGGAAAGCAGATAGTCACCAACCAATACAGCAATTTTATTCTTCCACAATGCATTAATTGAGAACATACCCCTACGCTGATACGAATTGTCCACAACATCATCATGAATTAATGTTGCAGTATGCATAAGTTCAATGAGTGTTGCTGCATTATATGAAGATTGGTTTACTTCACCAAATAATCTGGATGTAAGAAAAACCAGCATAGGTCTCATTTGCTTACCTTTTCTTTTGATAATATAATTTGTAATGATGTTTAGCAAAGGAGCTTTGCTTTTCATTAATGATCTGAAATAGGGTTCAAAATTGTTCAGATCATCTTTAATGGGTTCTTTTATGCTGGATAAAGAAGGCATCAATTATTTTGGTTTACTCAAAGGTAATGTATTTTTTTTTGCTCAGATAAAAATCAATCGTTTTAATCTAAAAACGTCTTTAATGAATCGAAACATGTAAATATGTTGTTGTTTGTTTTCAGATAAACTAAAATATGTATATATTTGGATGTGTTTAAAAAAATAGCATATATGAAACTAGAAGAATTGTCAGTGGATCAGCTGGAAAGAGCCGCTAGTATGCTTAAAGCAATTGCACATCCAATGAGAATTGCCATCCTTAGTTTTCTTGAAGAAGGAAAAAAGATGACAGTTACTGAGATTCATGAAAAGCTGGGAATAGAGCAATCTACCACATCTCATCATTTGGGAATATTGAAAGACAAAGGTGTGTTGGCTTCACAGAGAGAAGGAAAAAACACTTTCTACTTCCTTAAGCATGAGCGCCTTAGTAATATTGTTGAGTGTGTAAGCCGTTGCGCGGTTTAATAAAGCATTATAAAAGTCTTATTCCTGCAGCAAATCTGCCTGTAGTTCCTTTTTGTTGTCTGTAAGAATAGAAATCTTCAGGGTTTGAATAGTTACAAATACCCGATATTTCGATGTTTTTTTCAGGTATTCCTTTTTTCACACATTGTATTTTGATGGCATTCCAAAGATTGATATGATCCTTTTCTTTCTTTTCGATGATGGAATGGGCATTATCACCAAAAGTATGAACAAACTCCTGGGTAACTTCAGGGCCAACCTCAAAGGCATCTTGTCCGATGGAAGGACCAATACCAATTAGAATATTTTCTGATTTACATTGAAATTCACTTTCCATCAAATCTATTGCATGACCTACGATATTTTTAATGGTTCCTCTCCAGCCAGAATGAACAACAGCTATAATTTTGTTATTGGGATCAAATAGAATAACGGGTACACAGTCGGCCAGTAAAACAGCAATATAAATATCATTTCGATTTGTGATAAAACCATCTGTATCAGGAAATTTATCCTGAATATCCTGGTATGATTCAACCTTAATATCTTCTGTTATTATCTTGATATTTTTACTATGTGTTTGTATTGGAAATAAGAGTTTGTTATCAGGAATATTCAGCGCTTTACATAGTAATGACCAGTTTTTTGAAACATTTTTGCGGTCATAACCGGATTTGTATCCCAGATTAAGGCTGCTAAAGTTGCCTGTACTTATTCCTCCTTCTCTTCCCGAAATAAAATGATCAATGGATTGATGTGAAAGAAATTTTGTAAACTGAAATAAAGGAATGTTATTTCTGTAGGCTATTTTCATGTTCAGTTTTTAATAAGTTTCTTATTACAACAGATGCACAATAGCATCCAAAAATTGCAGGCATGTAGGATATTGTACCAAGTGTTGTGAGTTTATTTTCTGAGGGTTCATCAGCATGAGAAATACCTGAAACGGGCTCTGGTGAGTATACAACATCAAATCCGGTGTATATATCCAATCTGTGCAGTTTCTTTCTTACAAAACGGGCTAGTTTACAATTTTTTGATTGGGAAATATCACATACTTCAATAAGTCCGGGATCTAGTTTTCCTGCAGCACCCATGGCAGAAACAATTTTTTGTTTGTTTTTGATGGCTTTGTATATCAGAAAAACCTTGGGAGAAAGGGTATCAATTGCATCAATAATATATGAGTAAGGTTCTTGTAACAGCTCGGTTATAGCATTTTCTTTAAGGAAAGTATTAATCGCTTTTATATCAATTTCCGGATTTATTTTTTTAAATCTTTCTTCCAGTAAATAAGCTTTGCTTTTGCCTTCTGTATCGATAAGAGCTGGTAATTGGCGGTTTCTGTTGGTTGTATGAATATTGTCTCCATCTACAATGGTTAGTTTACCTATTCCGGCTCGACATAGCATTTCAGCAGCATAAGCCCCAACTCCACCCAGGCCAACTACGAGAACATGGGCATTTGTAAATTGTTGAAGATTACCTGATCCAATTAGAAGTTCTGTTCTTGATTGCCAATTGGTTTTGTTCATATACTAAAGTTAAAACAATGATGAAAATTTATAGTGGTAATTTCTATTAATTGATCAATAGCCGTATTTAGCTTTTTTGATGCTTCAATGTATACTTCCTGTATGCTTTGTTTGCTGTTGTCTGTTTCAAAAAATAGTTTACTGAGAGGAATTGAATGAATGAAATCTTTTTTTCCTTTTGATCTGCTTAGTTCTCTCATGCCCATGGAGAAATACAATCCCTTATCTACCAGATTGCGTGTCATTTGAATGCTATTGGCGTAGGCATGTAAAATCCATGCTTGTGTTGGCTTGTATATTTTGTGTAATTCCAGTATTTCTGAATGGGCCTTAACACAATGTATGATGAGTGGTTTTTTGTACTTTTCGGAAATACTGATATGTTTTTCAAATACCATTACCTGTTTGTATAGCTTTGTACTTATGGTTTTGTCAATCCCTGTTTCTCCAATAGCGATACAATTATTGGGTGAAACATATCTGTCAAAATTTATTGTCTCAATGTTATGATTTTCAATGTCCCAGGGATGTATTCCATATGAAAAATAAGCTTTATCCGGGAATGATATGTTAGGTGCATAATTTAGAATAGAAATATTATCTGCACAAGAATTCGGATTGTGTGTATGAATATTGATAAATTTGTGCTCCTTTAAAATCATAATGTAATTCTTATGTTAAAAGTAGAAAAGTTTCATGGTATAGACAATCCCCTTTTTGAAAGTTGTAAAAAGATAAGAGATGTTGTTTTTATACATGAACAAAATGTGCCAGTTGAGATTGAACAGGATGGCCTGGACGATAAAGCGAAGCATATACTTGTGTTGAAAGATGGTAAGGCTGTTGCTACAGCCAGGTTTAGATTGGTAAAGGATTCATATAAATTGGAAAGATTTGCTGTTTTGATTGCAGAGAGAGGCAAAGGTTTTGGAAAAATAGTACTTGAAGCCATTATCGATTCAGTAAAGAATGACAATAAGAACATTTTTTTATACTCACAGGATATTGCTGTAGAATTCTATAAAAAGAATGGATTTGTGATTGATGGTGAGAAGTTTATGGAGGCTGGTATTGTGCATTATCCTATGAGATATGTGCAATAGTTTAAAATATATAGATAATTACATATGAATTTTGTATCTTTGTGTAACAGATAAAAATTAATTGCTATGTCAAAGAAAACAGTCG
This sequence comes from Marinilabiliales bacterium, assembly GCA_002869425.1. Lineage (GTDB taxonomy): Bacteria > Bacteroidota > Bacteroidia > Bacteroidales > BM523 > BM523. The sequence goes on along the minus strand of PKSZ01000464.1, from coordinate 3,230 downwards.
TCATTGGTGCCAGTACAAAACCTGAAAGGTATTCTTATATGGCCATGCATAAATTGACAGATTATAAGCATGAAGCAATACCAGTAGGAATAAAAGATGGTGAAGTTGCAGGAAAGCAGATATTAAAAGGTAAACCAGAAATAAACGATGTTCATACGGTAACCTTATATGTTGGACCAAGGAATCAACCGGATTATTATGATTATATAGTTGGGTTGAAGCCTGAAAGGGTAATTTTTAATCCGGGAACAGAAAATCCGGAGTTTGAAAATATGTTGAAGGATAAAGGTATTGAGCCCATTGAAGCTTGTACTTTGGTGATGCTTTCAACGGATCAGTATTAAGGGGGAATTGATATGAAACATTCAGTAGATTTAGACTGGACAGGAGGGATGTCTTTTGAAACGGAGTTAAATGGACATAAGTTGGTTATTGATGCAGACGAAACAGTAGGAGGTAATGATAAAGGCCCCAGACCCAAGCCATTAATGTTGTTGTCGCTTGCAGGTTGTACAGGGATGGATGTTGTTTCCATTTTAAAGAAAATGAGGGTTGAGTTTGATGATTTGAAGGTCTCTGTTGATGGTGAATTATCTGAAGATCAGCCCAAAAGATATGTCTCTATGCACGTTGTTTATACTGTAAAGGGAAAAAATCTACCCTTAGATAAAATTAAGAAAGCAGTGAAGCTATCAGAAGAGAGTTATTGTGGAGTAAGCGCTGTTTACAAAAAAGCTATGCAAATTACATCAGAGATTCGTTTGGAAGAATAATAAAAGGAGCATTGCTCCTTTTTCTGTATAAATAGGTTGGGCTGCAAAGCAAACAATGTAATGTTATACTTATTCAACCCGAAACAAACCATATACTTCCTGTTTAAGCAGATGTAAACTGTTTTAAAAATCGTATATCGTTTTCGAAAAACAGCCTGATATCTTTAATCTGATATTTTAGAATTGCAATTCTTTCAACACCCATACCAAAAGCATAACCAGTATATTTTTTGTTGTCAATCCCACAACTTTCCAGAACATTTGGGTCTACCATACCACATCCCATAATTTCTACCCAACCAGTGTATTTACACATATTACAGCCTTTGCCTCCACAGAGATTGCAGCTTATATCCATTTCAGCAGATGGTTCAGTAAATGGGAAATATGAAGGTCTTAACCTAATTTTTGTTTTTTCACCAAACATTTCTTTGGCAAAAAATAATAGTGTTTGTTTCAAATCAGCAAAAGATACATTTTCATCAATATATAAACCTTCAACCTGGTGAAAGATACAATGTGATCTTGCAGAAATGGCTTCGTTTCTAAAAACTCGTCCAGGAGATATGGTTCTGATGGGTGGCTTTTCGTTTTGCATCACTCGAACCTGTACAGACGAAGTATGCGTTCTCAATAGTAATTCACGATCTTCTGTGATAAAAAAAGTATCCTGCATATCCCTTGCAGGGTGATCTTTAGGGAAATTCAATGCAGAGAATACATGCCAGTCGTCTTCAATTTCAGGACCTTCGGAAATAACGAAACCCAATCGGGAAAAAATATCAATAATTTCATTTCTTGTGGCAGATAGTGGATGGCGAGCCCCGATATCATCATGATTGGCCGGCATGCTGAAGTCTATATTGCCTGTGTCAGAATCTTTACCTGAAGCTTTACTTTTAAGATCATTAATTTTATCAGTTGCTTTTGTTTTTAGTTCATTGAGTTTTTGACCAAACTCTTTTTTTGTTCGGGTGGTACTTGTTTAAATAGTCCGAAAAGTGCAGTAATATCACCCTTTTTCCCAAGCATTTTAATTCTGAAATCTTCAATTTCTTGCAGCGTTTCAGACTGGAAAGAATCCAGTTCCTGTAATAACTTTTCAATCTGTTCTAACATAAAACTCAATTATTGTTTTACAATTTCCATTGTCATTATTATATCTTCAACTGGTCGGTTTGCAGCACCTGTTTTTACCGAAGCAATTTTATCTATTACATCCATGCCTTCAATTACTTCGCCAAAAACAGTATAGTCACCATCCAGATGTGGTGTGCCTCCAATTGTTGTATATATTTCTCTTTGTTTTTCTGAAAAGGCAAATTTTTCTGTTGCCTCCCATTGATCTATAGTGAGTTCTTCCAATTCTTTTGCAACAACATTCAGTTCATCAAAACTTCTGGCTTTTTGGAGGCTATCTACTTTTGCTTTGTATTCTTTGTTTTCAGGCTTTGCCAAAAAATCTAAAAGAATCTGGGTTTTTTTGTTCTGGTTCATTTTCTTTTCCATCATATCCAGATCTTCATTTTTAAAAACTCTTCCCTGAACGATATAAAATTGAGATCCTGATGAAGCCTTGCTTGGATTAACATTATCTCCCTGTCGAGCTGCTGCCAAAGCTCCTTTTTTATGATAATATTCAGGAACAAATTCAGCAGGAATAGTATAACCTGGTCCTCCGTTTCCAAGCACCTGCTCTGGTTTTGCATTTTTTGAATCCGGATCGCCGCCTTGTATCATAAAATCTTTGATTACCCTGTGAAAAAGCAAACTGTCGTAAAAATTCTTTTTTACAAGTTTCAGGAAATTATCGCGATGTTGAGGAGTTTGATTGTATAATTTTACTTTAATATTACCGTAATTGGTCTTAATCAGAACAATTTTATCTTTTCCTTTTGGAGGATTGGCATATGAACTGTAATTCGATAAATTTACTGACAATAAAGCAGCTAAAAGCAAAATATACCGCATTTTAATATGTTGTTTTTGTTGACAATTATAAAAAGAATAACTATTATTGTATGTTGAAGTAAGTGTTTTACTAAAAACAGAGACAAAGTAACACAATTTTTCATTTATTGAAGACTATTTTTTTACAGATATGAAAAACATTGGAAATTTACTTGTTATTGTACCTTTAATCATTTTAGGCATTATATTGACAGGATGTCCTGAGCCGGAGCCACCCGTTGGAGTTGTTACGGTTTATGAAAAGAATGAAAGTGGTGCAAACGTACCGGTGGATGGTGCATGGGTGAGGGTTGAGCCAGCAAGTCCTGGAGTAGATTATACTCATGTTATTGATTCAACCCCGGGTGATAATGTTTTACCAAAAGAAGTATTAAAGTTCGAAAAGCAAACGGATGCCTCAGGTCGTGTTTCTTTTGATTTTAAATATCCTGCGATAATTGCTGTAACAGCCTGGGCTTATGTTTCTAATAATGATTCAATTGTAGG
>PKSZ01000352.1 GCA_002869425.1 Marinilabiliales bacterium | reverse complement strand
GGTGTTTCAATTGGAAGATATCCATATTTGTTAAAAACAGATCGAATCGTATCAAAAATATAGTTCCTTCCCATCATTTCCTTTGGAGAGAAATCTCTTGTTCCTTTAGGTATCGAAGGTTTTTGTGCCATGATATTGTGTTTGATTTTAGCCCCCAAAGTTAATCATGAAATGGTGAATTATTAAATTCAGGATGTAAATATTTATCCGATTATTGTAACAATAATGTATGTTGTAAGTGTTATGACCGAATAAAATAAAAGAGAGGGCCAGGCTATGTATTGCTTTGCTTTAATATTCAGGCTTGATTGGACAAGTATTGTTAATATTGTTTTTTCAAGTGCAAAAGCAATAAAAGTGGCATATGCGACACCAATTATTCCCCAATACTGAATAAAAATAAGACTTAAGCCCACATTTATTATCAATTCTATTACAGAAACAATAAAAATGATTTTTGTTTTCTTACTACCTATAAGAATAGTTTGTGGGAAAACGAGTCTCGAAATGATAAGTAAAAGATAAACGTTAAACACTGCAGCACTTTCACTAAATTTATCGCTAAAGACCAATGGATATAACCATTTACTGCTTATCAAAAGTATTATTGTGACAGGAAAAAGCAGGTTGCTAAGTTGTTTTGATTTTCGTTTAATAGTTGCTAAAGATTTTATAATTTCTTCTTTTGATGAAAATCCGGAAAGCATAGCTACACTAAAAGCATTAGCCAGCATTGCAACCAGGGGCAGTTCTTTAGCTCCGTATCGAAAAACAGCAAATACAGAGGCATCGTATTTAGAAGAAACCAATATTCCGTCTATGTACTGAGCTGAGCCGCTAACAAGAAAACTCAACATCAATGGAAAGGCGAGTTTTGAGTGTTCTTTGATGAAACTTCCCGATAGCTTTAGTTGCGAGTATTTGATTACCAAAAGAACCAGGTAAATAAATCGTGCGCCTGAAATAATAACAAGACCCGCAAGGCAATAATAAATATCCATTCCCAGTAATGCCGGACCCGCTACAAGTAAAAGGTGAAGAGTAAAACTGACAAGTCCATAACCAATTATGTTGTGAGGTTTGTTTTGCAGGAGAAAAATGTATTCAATTAGGTTTGATGGCGTTCCAAATGTAATGTAAAGTAGCAGGAGATTGAGGTAGGGTATTGCATTGTTGTCTCCTATATATTGTGCAATAATGTTCTTAAAAGTATAGACAAATATGGCTGCCAAAATGCTTAAAATCGTAATGATGAAAAAGCTGTTGAAAAGAACAGGTGATTTTCGCTCTTTTTTGTCAAAACTTTTATTGTTTTTATATAGGGGTAGTAGAGTATTAATGATGGCATGAACCCAGAAATAACATAGGGCACCTGCAATAAGGATAAAGTATTCATATTTGCCAATTTCATGAATTTTCATACCACTTTTGGCAAATACAATACTGATTAGCAGCAAAACTCCAAAACGCAGAAGTTGAAAGAGCTGTAACCCTGAAATATTATTGATGTATTTTGATAATTTCAACTTACTAAATAACAAGGATTTTTAGTTTTTATTATGAATTCGTGTTTTGTTTAAGGTAAAAATACGAATGATGCGTTATTTTTGTTAAGAATATCTTAAATAATGCACAAAAAGTTTACGGATAATATAATTTCTCTTCAATCAGTATCTTCAACAAATGACTATGCTTCAGATTTAGTGCGAAAAAGCAAGCCTGCTGATTTTACATGTGTAATTGCCCGGGAACAGCAAAAGGGAAGGGGCCAAAATAACAATTCCTGGTTTAGTGAGCCTGAAAAAAATTTGTTACTTTCTCTTATTCTAAAACCTGCTTTTCTAACTCCAGGACAGCAATTTTTCATTTCCCAGATGGCGGCTGTTGCATGTGTGGATTTTTTGAAAAGTTATGGATTGGTTGCGAATATAAAGTGGCCCAATGATATTTATATTGGAAACAGGAAACTTGGAGGAATATTAATTGAACATAATGTGCAGGGGAACTTGCTGGAATATTCAATCATAGGTATTGGGTTGAATATTAACCAAGTGGAGTTTCCAAAAGAAATACCAAACCCCACATCAATAAAGCGTGAGTTGGGTTCGGACTTTATCATGGAATCTGTTTTTCAGGATTTGCTTTATTTTCTACATATTGAATACACTGCATTGCAGCAAAATTCAACAGAAATAAACATCTTGAATGAAAAGTATCACAGGCTGATGTATAAAAAAGGTGAAAAACAGCAATTTGTGATCAACAATTCAGTAGAAGAATTATGGATCAGAGGCGTTGATCAATTTGGCCGGCTCCAGTTGAAAAAATCTAATGAGGAATTACAACCTTATTGTGTTGGTGAACTGGAATGGATAATAGAAAGTTAACTTTCTATTTCTGGTTCCAGATTATCGATTAAAATATTCAGGAAGTTTTGCAGAGGCTTTTTGGCCATCATTTCAAGAATGGGACTCATGTTTGCATTCAGAATAAACTGAACCTCTGTCTCATTTTCCTGTATTTCATTTAAAACCATATCTATGGTAAATCCAAAAGGAACCTTTCCATAGTCACGAACTACAATTTTTGCCGGTTCTTCTTTGTTTTCAAATTGCATACCCAGATCAGCCGTTCCCTGAATTGTGAAGGTACAGTTTGAGCTGGTAGATTGCCAGTTTATTATTTTTTCTGGCATTAGTTTTTCGTAATTATTGAAATCAGAAAGAAACAGGAAAATATTTTCCCGCTTCTTTTTAATTGTTTTTATATTGCTTGGTATTTTGGTCATTTATTTACCCCAATTTGCCGGATCAGTTCTCCAGCTTTTTAATGTTTCAAGATCATTCTCAGATACATTTCCGGCTTCAATAGCAAGTTCAATTAACGCATTGTAATTGCTTAAGGTAGTTAGATTGCATGCCGCCTCTTTAAAATTATTTTCAGCAGTTGGAAACCCGTAAGTGAAAATGGCAGCCATTCCCAATACATCGCATTCTGCTCCACGCAATGCTTGTACTGCTTTTAAACTACTACCTCCTGTAGATACTAAATCTTCTATTACAACTACTTTTTGCCCTTTTTCATAAGCACCTTCAATTTGGTTTCCCAATCCATGTTCTTTGTTTGAAGAACGAATATAGATAAAAGGTAAACCCAGTTTCTCAGCAACCAGCACTCCGTGTGCAATAGCACCCGTAGCAACCCCGGCAATAAGCTCCGCATTGGGATATTTTTCTTGTACAATTTTGCAAAATTCATCTCGTACGCTGGCCCTTACTTCAGGGTATGAAAGTGTTTTCCGGTTATCACAATAAATCGGAGATTTCCATCCGGATGCCCATGTAAAAGGGTTTGTTGGTTGTAATTTTATTGCTTTAATTTGCAATAACTGACCTGCTATTAATTTTTCTGTAGTTTTCATGGCACAAAAATATAAAGTTTTTTTCAGGGATAAAGCTGTTTTTCTCAGTAGCGAGGAGATTGTTGAAAAAAAGAACAATTTGTTGGTTTTTCATATAGATACGCTTGAGGATATTGATCAATATATTCCTTCACTGATAAGTGATAAATTAGAAAATGATATAAATTTTGTATCTGCTAATCTGGAAGCACTCTGGAAGCGATTTTTAACCTTTTTTCAGCAAATTAGTGCAGCAGGAGGACTTGTAAGGAATACGCATGATGAATATTTATGGATCAGGAGATTGGGAATATGGGATTTACCAAAGGGAAAAGTTGAAAAAAATGAGACAACAGAGCTAGCAGCTATCAGAGAAGTAGAGGAGGAATGTGGTATACACAACTTAATACTGGGTAAATTCATTGCAAAAACCTACCATACTTATCCAATGAATGGAAATATAGTCCTCAAAACAACTTATTGGTATTCTATGTTTTATGAAGGTCATGAAAAACTATTGCCGCAAACGGAAGAAGATATTACAGAAGTAATTTGGGTTAAAAAGCCTGATTTACAAAAGCTATTGAATAATACCTACAGAAGTATTAAAGATTTATTTGAAACAATCACTCAATAATTAATCTTCTTTCAAAATTCTTAATATTTGAGTTTCTATATCTTGGGTTGGTGATTGCGCAGGAGACAGTGCAAGTTTGCCTTCTTTATCAATAAAAAAGTATGTGGGATAGGCTTTTATGTCGTATTTCTTTAGCACATCAGGATCATTTTCATGACTTAAAAATAGCCACTTGCATTTGTTTTCTTTAAGGTATTCATATGTCTTCTCGAAATCTTCAGTATATAAAATTGTTACCATCTCATATAACTTGTTATGTTTTTGTTTTAAGTTTTTGAGCAGTTCAAGTTCTTGCCTGCATTGATAGCTATGAATATGAAAAAAACTAAGGTAAACATATTTCCCCCTGAAATCCTCCAGTGTATAGAGATTCCCTTTGATATCCTTTAAGGAAAAATTCGGAGCTGGACTTCCTTTCATCAAATGACGAACCTTTTTATCTATATTTTTGGCAATAATACGATGCATTTCAATTTTCGAATTGAGTTTGATAGAGTCCAGAGTCTGGAATAGATGTTCTTTTTTGAATATAATCTGTGTTCCATTATGATCAGGATAAAAAGCATCGTGTAACCCTTTAAGAATGATAAGCTCCATGAGTGTATCATTATTTAGCCAAATACTTTTGGAAATGGTTTTTTTTAGAGCTGATACGCTTTTGGAAAGTTCAATGTCATCATAAATATCTTTACCCTCTTCTGTTTGCGAGTAGAAAGAAAAGAAGTTACTGAAAATTGTATTGAAACAATCCATGTAGCAAATATTGTTATAATAAATTGGTTTATCCAGAAAGTGGTTTTTTCCTGCATAATATACATTTCGTTTAACGGCAAGGTTCTTTAATGCATTCCATCTGTACTTTTTATAAATATTGAAATATTTTGAATCATAATCTGCAAATGCACTATCGATTGTAGATATTATTGAATCCAGCTTTTTTGTATTGCCTCTTTTTACTACATAATCGCTGACAATTAATTGTTCATAAGTCTGCTCAAGTGCAATTATATTATTTTGAAGATCATATTTGTCCGCACCTTCAAAAGCAATGTAAAGTTCAGTTTCAGAAAAATATGGGTTTACAATATCTTCTGGTTTTTTTTCACGGAATTCAGGCAAAATAATATGGTAGTCCTTATTCGGCTCTGCAAAAAGATAGCATTTGTAAATCCCAGTATATGTGTATATTAATGTTTCTTGGTTGATGTTTAGTTCTAAGTGAAAAGAACCATCATCACCAACTGTTAGCTCACCAAGTTTTTTTTCTAAATTGGTAATTAGATCGGCCCGGGTATAAAATTTCAAAACAGAACCTGCATAGCTTGAATCCTGTCCGGAAATTGTAATATTTTGTGCACTGACCGAGTAATTCAGGCATATGAAAACGAATAAAGTAATAATAGACGAAGAAGTTTTATTCATAAAATATGATTTGGCACGATTTCATCATAAATATAACGTTTTTGTTCCTAAAAAAGTCTTAACCTGCATAGGTGAAATTGTGAATTTATTCTGTGTTGTTGCTTTATGCTAGAATTTTAAATAAATTTAGCTTCAGATATTATAACAATATGGATGAAAAACAAGCAAGAGGAACAAAACCAATTAAGAATTTCTTAATTGTAATATTGTTCATTATAAGTGCAGCACTAATCGTTTATGTTTTCCCAAAGGAGAAGAAATTCAGGTATGAATTTCAGAAAGGGAAGCCATGGATGCATGAAATTATTATTGCTCCTTATGATTTTCCAATATATAAATCAGATTCAGATTTACAGCATGAGAAAGATAGTATAGCAAAAGAAGCCCAATCTTATTTTAATTTTGATGAGAAAGTTTATGTTGAACAATTCGGGAAGTTTGAAAATAATTTCAATAAAAAGTGGGCGAAACAGGTTCAGGAAAGAATTGAAGAGAGCAGGAAGGGCTTCGTTGGAAAGTTGCGAAAAAGTTTACGACACGAAGATTTTGATGAACTGAAAACCCAGTATAAAAGTTTTGCTACGGATATTTTAGCTTTTATATACAAAAAAGGATTGGTAAATAACAATAAGCTATACGAAAAGTTAAGAGATGAAAATTCTAGTATAATTGTTGTGCGGAATAATCTGGCAAAAGAAATTGATATCAATGAGATATTTACCACTGAAAAGGCTACCGAATATATTACTGGAAAGCTGATAGAAGCTACGAAGGACAGCTCCAGTATCGCTGAGCTGGAGATTAACCTGTACGACGATCTTAATCTTGATGACTATCTGAAGCCCAATTTGATATATGACAAGGAAGCCACAGAAAGAGTTAGAGATCTTCTACTTGCTGAAATATCTTATACGCGCGGTATGGTTCAGGAAGGGGAGAAAATTATCTCAAGAGGAGAAGTAGTAGATGGGGAAACTTATCGTGTGCTTGAATCATACAAGAAAGAGTATGAGTCAAGGTTGAACAGTGCAAGTGATTTTTACCTGATACTCGTGGGGCAGATTATTCTTGTATCTGCTTGTTTGATTGTTCTGTTCTTATTCCTTTGGAATTTTAGAATTGACACACTGCACAATATGAGGAAGATGATTTTTATTTTGCTGATGATTGTGCTGTTTGTGTTTGTGGGTTCTGTTGTGGCGAGAATTGGTGTATTAAGTATTTATCTTGTTCCGTTTGCAATTCTACCTATTGTTATTAAAACATTTTATGATGCTCGGCTTGCTTTGTTTGTGAATCTCATCACGGTTTTGTTGCTGGGATTCTTGGTTCCAAATGCATTTGAATTTGTATTTATGCAAACCATTGCAGGAATTGTTGGTATATTTTCATTGGCATCAATTCAACGAAGAGGAAAGTTATTCTTATCTGTCTTCTTGGTTTTTATTGCATATAGCTTTGTATATTTTGGAATAGGTGTAATACAGGAAGCAGATTTGAACAATATCGAATGGATCAATTTTGCCTGGTTCGCAGGTAATGGATTGTTGCTGCTTATTGCATATCCCCTGATTTATGCTTTTGAGCGAATTTTTGGGTTTTTATCAGATGTAACCTTAATGGAATTGTCCGATACCAATCATCCATTGATGCGTAAGTTAAACGAAAAGGCACCTGGTACATTTCAGCATTCTTTGCAGGTTGGAAATTTGGCAGAGGAGGCCATTTACCAGATTGGAGGTAATCCTTTGCTTGCAAGGGTGGGTGCTATGTATCATGATATCGGTAAAATGGAAATACCACAATATTTTGTTGAAAATCAGTCCCCTAATCATAACCCACATGACAAGCATAGTTTTGAAGATAGTGCAAATATTATTATTAATCAT
>PKSZ01000372.1 GCA_002869425.1 Marinilabiliales bacterium | reverse complement strand
CTTCTATTTTATCTTCATTATTAAAAACTTGCTGAATCCATTGAATTCTCTTTTCCAGAGGGAAGTACCCCTGCTTGTCTTTATTATAGCCCAATGCTATAATAATTTTATCAAACAAAGGCATGGCTCTACGAACAATAGACTCATGACCAATTGTAAAAGGATCAAACGACCCAGGGAAGATTGCAATTTTTTCCATTATTCATTTTTTTACAAAGTTACAATTCTAAAGATATTTTCCATTGCATTGTTTGTGTAATCCATTGAATTTTACAAGGGTATTCTTAAAATTCCATTAATTTTGTAAAATGAAAGAAACAACGCTATTCGTAATTATTGCTTTCATTGCTTTGACTATATCCGGATGTACAGAAAAAACACCTCCAAGAGGAATTGTAAAATACAAACTTGTAAAAAATAAGGTCTCTGATAAACTAACAGAGCAACTGATTATTGACACAATAAAGTCTAATAACCAGCCACTTCTAAACTTTTCTTTTGATATTGAAGTTACAGACAAATCTCTGTTCGACAGGTTTGCTTACAGCTTTGACAGTTTAAAATACACCGTAGCATCTTTAACTTTCAAAGATTCACAAGGCAATATATTACAGTGCGATCCGGCCGTTCTCAACCCCTGGAATATTTCCAATGAAGATTCAAGTATAATGGTTTTTAATTATAATCTTCAAACGGAAAAAAAAGAAGAAAGAATTTTAAACAAAAAGAAATTTGTTATTCATGACCGCATTCAAATTCCTCTTATGGTTTTTCATGCTTTGTCCAATGGTCAAAATAAAATCAGTTGTGAAATTGAACTAAATAACCGCATATACATGAGACTGGAAAACAGCAACAACCAATATATTGACAGCCTTGTGCATGAATATGAAAACTTATACAAGAAAACGATTGAATTCAATTTAGACATACCCAAAATCTACAGTTCGAAACTTTATTTAAAGGAGCTGAAAATTGCCGATGAATATTTTAGCAATTACGATGTTAAAATTTTTGGTTCTGGAAAACCTGATTTGTTATGGGAATTAAGCTACGATGTAAGCATTCCAGGAATGTATTATAACCAAATATATACATCAACATGGTATAAAAACACACAGCATTGCATATTTGAAGACTCTGTGAAAATTTATTATTATTCCACAAATGATAAGCTGATCTTTAATTTCTACGATCATGATGTACTCAATAAAAATGATTTCATCGATTCATGGGCTTGTTCAGTAAATGAACTAATCTCCGACACCCTGATCAATATAACTGACATTCAAAAACTGGAATTTATGAAGCTTAAGTTAAGTGAGCCTTTCCTGGAAAATTAGTTATTTAATTTCCTTTTCTTTATTGGAATTTACAAAAAGAATATTGCCTAGATTTTCATAACTATTGAAAAAGGCGAGTCCTTTCTCCTTCACATCTTTGCTTCTGAAACCAATGATTGTAAGATCTGCATCAACACTATGATCACTGATTATGGAACGGTCATCTGACATGGAATCTCTTGAAATCAATTCAATATTTGATGGAGAAATTGGAAGTCTTCCAGAAGTAATCAATGACAATAAATGATCTTTTTGATGTTCCAATTCATTTTCAGGATAAACCGCAAAAATTTTAATTACTCCCTTTCTCCATTCTGGATGTCCCAATATAATATAGGCCATCAAAATCATAAGGTTCGCATTTTCATAATCCTTTGATGTTATCCAAACATGTATTTCCCGCCTGTAACCAAATCCTTTATATGCTGTATTCAACACACACACATCAAACTTTGTCGATTCCAGTAAATGATAATTTTTCAGGGCATCTTCAATACCAGATGGATCTGTTCGTGAAAATTCGAACAAAATCATATTATTCCCTTTTCCGGATATACCAGACAACTGAATAACCTGAGCAATGGCTGAAGTATAAGATGGACTAATAATAGTATCAAGATAAACCTTGTTTTTGCTTCCTTTTGCCAATTGTAGAAGCCTGTTTAACACATCTATAGATTCCTGATTGGTTTTTTCATTTAATAAACCACCTATATAGTGAATATAGGTTCCAAATCCATACTTGTATGAAATCCAACGAAGCATATCAAACGCAGACCTTCTTTTAAAAGTATCTTCCGAAATACATATTGCAAAAGGTCTCCAACTATTTTCCCTGTCTTCTTTATCTGCTCTTTGTGCAAACACCTGTAATTGCCTGCTTAATTGAAAAACTACACCTCTAAAAAGCTTTTCAAGGCCCTTATTCTGACTATTGAATGATCGGATGAGATAATATAGTATAGTCATTACCACCATCGAAACAGAGGCATATACAGGGTCCATCATAAACATGGCCCAAACACTCAATACTGCACCAATCGCTGAAAAATACCATTTGGATTTGAACGTTGGACGATAACTCGGATCTGCAGCAAAATGCTCGAGCAAACTAATGGTACATATGGTTCCGTATGTTAACATGAAAAACATCGATATGATACTGGCCACAGAATTCAATCCATCAGCTGATGCCGAAACAAATATTAAAGCAATAACAATCGTTATAAGTGATGAATTTATCGGTTCATTATCCTTCTCCTTTCCTTTTGCAAACCAGGAATTTAAATATTTGCTTGGTAATATATTATCGAACCCAATCGCTTGTAAAGTTCGTGGTGCAACCAATATAGAACCTAAGGCTGAAGACAAAGAAGCAGCAGCCAAGCCAATTGGAATAATAGGTCCCCATATTGCAATATCCTGCATAATAAGTTGATTGTCTCTCAATTCAGCAGGACTTGCACTTGCATTCATTTTAAATGCAGCCAGAATATAAATCAACATTCCAACAACAGTTGCCCAGAGCGTTCCTCTGGGTATAGATCTTTTGGGATCTCTTAAATCACCAGACAAGCCCAAACCCGCAGCCAACCCTGTAAATGCAGGAAAAATTATAGTAAATACATAGAAAAAGCTCTCATGTCCATGAAGAAAAGAATAAGAAATCTCAAAAGGTGCATTTTTTGTAGGTCCCCCCATAAAAAACATAACCAAAGAGGTTACCAGGATAGCAACTACAAAATATAATGCTTTCATGCCAATATTGGCTCCTTTAAAATAAACCAATGCACCCAGAATTAATGTTACCGGAATACTTATTGCCCGTTTATCGTATATCAACCACCCTGTGTGTTCTGCAATAAATTGCAACAGTGGTTCAAATGCTTCCGCAAAAGCAATAACATAAAATGCAACACTAATGGCTTGAGACAAATACAATGCGATCCCAATTGCACCACCTGTGGTTAATCCAAAAGATCTGGAAATAATAAAGTATGCTCCTCCTCCCTGCACTCTCTGATTGGTTGCTATTTCAGCAACAGCCATCGCAGTTGGAATGGTAATTAAATGCCCCAGCACAATAATCCCAATCACTCCAAAAAATCCTACATTACCCACGGCCCAACCAAATCGTAGAAAAAGTATAGCTCCAAGAATGGTACTGATCGCCGTCATAAATACCGGCCATGTTCCAAATGTTGCGTTCTTATTTATAAGTGTTTTAGGCATATATCGACTCTTATATTTTCAGGTTCCAAAATAATACTTTTTCTTCTTATTTGTTTACAACAACAAATTTAAATTGTTGTTTTTTCCCTTCAGAGAAAACTTCAAAAATATACAAGCCTGCATCAAGTCTATTAATATTAATACCTGACAATGAACAACGTCCCTCTTGCACTAACTCACCCATAGCATTACGTATAATGTAATTCCCTTCCTGTCCATTGGTTACGAATATTTTATCTGCTGATGGATTTGGATAAAGTTCCAACGCTGTAATTTTCTTCGTTGAATTGTTTGTCGTCATATCTATATAAACGCCATCACTGGATAATATTCCGGATTCAAGACCTACACTATTTATAGCCTTCACACTAAAATAATAAGTATTTTCTGACAAATTAAGTCCTGTACTGGTAAATTGAAGTACGTCTCCTACCGGTAACCAATTTATCACATCATTCCCATTGGGTGCAGTACCAATGGCACAATAATAATTTAAATATGAATTGGGTTCGCTAAATGCATCCCAGTTTGCGGAGAGACTAGTATTATCTATTGATGTATCAATATCGTAAGATAAACCATCGTTTATATTTTCTGCTACTGAAGGCGAAGACCAGTCAATATTAATGAACATTTCATTTAAATTTGACCAATTACCTGAATCATCAGTAACTAAGCTATACACTCCTGCTGCTGCATGATCAGGAGAAGGATTTTGGAACCGTGCCATATTACCAGCTCCAACAGTAACCATTTCTGAATTTGATCGGGCCTTATATACTCTAATATCATCATAAGCAATCATACAATTTCCTGTCCTTAAAGATATTGCATCACCATGATCATGTGGGTCGGTGTCTAACCATTCTGCAACCAGTACATCATCGAGAAATGCTCGTATTACACCTGTTACCTGATTAAAAGTGACCTTACAATCATACCATATATCTGTTTCTACATTGCAGGTCTCTTCTGTTTTAAGGTCAATTGCATCATTTTCTGATTTATAAATCTGGCAAGAGTTCTGATCAACCCGGTAATACACCATATAAGCGTTACCTCGCTGTGTAAAACTTACACTATCTGAGAAAAAGTACAATCCACCCCTCCTGTTCGTTCCTGAACCATTTATTTTCATTTTCCAATGATAAAGATAAGACTCGCCATTTTCCTGATTTACATATACGTATGCGTTATTAGTATCTATACTTTCATCAGTCTGCACCAATGCAGAATTTATAATATTCCAGTTCCCACCTATCGTATACCAATTGGCTGGCATTCCATATTCAAAATCATTAAATAAAAAACCATTTGTCTCATTTGCCCCCCAGGATGTACCATCAAAGTCATTTACCAGCCAAAATGACTGCGCTACAATTTCATTGTCCGTATCAACAAAATCAACTGCAAAATCTTCCGATTGCCATTCATTACAGATCACTTCAACATTTGGACTGATCGTATCCAAAGGATCATTGATAACTTCGTTAAAATATCTTGGTACATAACTGGCCTGCAAGTCACTAACCGTATAGCTTGAATAGCCCACGCTCCAATTGGTTGCAGAAGCACTGGCCTCTATCATTAACCATGAACCATCAGGATTTACTGTATGAACCAAACGAACATGCGAACCCGCATTATTAACAATATCTCCTGGGAGTAATTCAGAAAAACTAGAATACTCTGTAGAAACGTTTGGTAATGTCCATGTTCCATGTTTATAGGGCAACTCCCAGGCCCTGGATACAAATCCACTACAATCAACACCAACAGCACAGGATTCTCCAGCTCCACCTCCAACAGTATAACTATCTCCTGCAGACACTAAATTTATAAGCCCCTGATCATAATCTGTTAGCGTACTCCAACCACCCCACATATAGGGAACAGAGATATTTGCTCCTATCTGTACCCATGACGGGGTTGTAACATGCTCTCCCCCACAATCATAATCTCGAATGTTAGCTGCAACACAATTCCACTCATGTGTATCGTAGGGTTCTGCATTAGCAATAATCTCAGATCTGTATAAAGGTGCCAAAACACCTTTGAATCTTTCCTTAGATTTTATTTCTGATGGCGTGAGCAATTGATTATAATGACAGCTTTCGCTTAGCAAATATTCAGGAAAATCAAAAGACATCTTAAGGTCTCCTCTTAAATTATCACCAATATTTATCAAATGAAAACCATCTCTGGCAGAAACATTGTACACCAACCCTTTTCCCGATACAGAATAATAACGTCTCATATAAGTCTGATATACATTGGGAACCAATATCCTCCTGATAATTTCAGATGATGGATTATTCCTGTCAAACACAGCAATTTGTTTTTCTGCAATCAGGGGGCTTTCCTGTAATATATATTCTTCTTCAATAAATATATAGCTGCTATCTGCACCCATAACTTTTGCCGATGATAATTCACCTACAGCAGGAACTGTTTGCTGAAAAGACTCTCCCAAATTGTTCAATAACTGTAAAGTGTAACTTTTCTCAGAATTCCGATTGGTCCTGACCGCCTGTTGAGATGATAACCACCAAGCTGTTTTGATTTCAACTTTATCATTTTTTAAGAAACAACTCTTACCATCAGGAAGCCATAAGCAAATTTCGCCGTCAACAAATACCATCCTTTCAACATAATGCACAAAAGATGGTAAATCAACTACATTGAACTCTTTGTTTCCATTAAAAAAATGCAATTTGTTTTTTGATAGAACAACCATCTTCTCGCCTTCAATCACAAAATCATAAGGGAAAAAACCTAACTCAATATCATGGACAACTTTACCACTTGATAAATCCCATACAACCACTCTCCTATTCCAACTATCCAAAAAAGCAAATTCCTTATTTCCTAGCGATTGGAATGTCCTATAAGATTCATACCCATCATACAATTTTTGAATTGTAAATCCTGATTTTTCTCCGTAAGGAATAAAAAACTCTTCCTTCTGGGCAAAGATATTAGACAAAGCAGCCCAAGTAAACACAAATAAAAAAGACATTCGTACAAGCATAATCACAGATTGTTTTAATCACATAAAATTACGTAATAATAGTTAAATATTAACATGAATCTCATCTGTATATGACAACAATCATACATCTATATCTATACATATGTTAATTTTCACAGTACATTAGCATTTATTCGAACCAAAACACAGAAATTATGAAAGTAACTGTAATAGGCGCAGGAAATGTTGGAGCAACCTGTGCAAATGTAATCGCACATAAAGACATTGTAAAAGAAGTTGTACTCGTTGACATAAAAAAAGGCATTGCAGAAGGTAAAGCTCTGGATATATGGCAAACATCATCTATTAATCATTTCAGCACACGCATTACAGGTGTGACCAATGATTACCTTAAAACAAAAGGCTCATCAGTAATAGTAGTAACATCAGGAATACCACGAAAACCAGGAATGAGTAGAAACGATCTAATCAAAACCAATGCAAGTATTGTTAAAGAAGTTACAGAAAGTGCTGTCAAATACTCCCCAGATGCTGTTATTATAGTTGTATCAAATCCTCTGGACGTGATGACTTATGCTGCATTTCAGGCATCCAATAAGCCTCATCAAAAAGTTTTTGGTATGGCAGGTATTCTTGACACAGGAAGATACAAAGCATTTATGGCCGAAGCTTTAAATATATCCCCTAAAGACATACATGCGCTATTGATGGGTGGACACGGAGATACAATGGTGCCATTACCCAGATACACATCAGTAGGTGGAATACCGGTTACCGAATTACTCAACAAAGATGTTATAGATAAAATTGTGGAAAGAACACGAAAGGGAGGCGGAGAATTGGTTGATCTTATG
>PKSZ01000560.1 GCA_002869425.1 Marinilabiliales bacterium | reverse complement strand
TGGTTGGATATTGTCCGGTGTAACTTCAAAATCAATGATTGGATTTGCAACCATTACATGTCTGTAAACAGAATCGCTGCCACATCCATTGGTCAGGATTAGTTTTACAAAGAAATCTCCACCTGTGCTATAAGCATGGTTCGGCTTTCTTTCCGTTGAGAAACTACCATCGTTAAAATCCCAGTAAAATGACAGATTCGATTGAAAATGATCATCTCCCGGTACCTCAAAGCTTAATGTATCACCAGCACAAACATAGTCGTCGCTAATATCAAACCACACATTTGGTTTGGTGGTATCAGAGATGGCTACATCGGTATATACTGTATCAGTTCTTCCACATCCATTGGTTGCAATACAATAGGCCTCATAAGTATCTGCTTCATCGTATATATGCGAAGGAAAATGCTCTGTTGAAGACGTACTATCCCCAAAATGCCATTCATAGGAAATACCCCCGGCAATCAGAAACTCAATTGAGTCACCCGGACATCCTGGAGTAACCTGGTCATTATAATCTTCTCTTTCCGTTGAGTTTTCAATATAATAAAAGCCTTCAACATTGGCGTCATTCCACACCGTGATAACCCCTGATGTATCTATTGAGTTTCCACATAGATTTTGTGCCGTCATAGTAAAGTTATATGTCCCTAGATTTGGGTATAAATGTGAAAACACAGGAATGTTTGGATCGTTATAATCCGTTGCGTTTATCAGTGAATCGCCATCGCCAAACCAGATTGAATATGAGTAATCTGTCTCCCGAATATCATTATTGTCATCCATAAAATATGCATATTCTCCTGGACATAACTTCGGGGGTATAACTAGTAAATTTGTTGAAGGTAGGGCATCCATATCTACATAAACCCATTTGTATGCAGTATCTGTTGCCAGACAATTGTTGGTTGCTACCAGTTTGATTTCAAAGATACCTGCACTTTGGTAATTGTGAACCACATCTTTGGTGCTATAATTGGTTCCATCACCCATGTCCCAGTCAAATACAAGATTGTTTTCATCCCATGCGTAGTTATTTAGCTTAACATCTTCACCCGGGCATACTACTACTGTGTCGTTTTCCCAGTAATCACCCCAGGCAAAATATATTTCCACCTCAGGTTTTCTTAAAGAGTCTGTCTCAACAGTAATGGTTTGTGATGTAGAGGCAGTATTTCCGCAGCCATTGGTTACCACTAAGTTAACATTGTACAGCCCGGTATCCGGAAAAATAAACTTGGGCTCATAGGCAATTGATGTTCCTTGGTTACCAAAAGTCCAGGCATAATCACCCAGTCCCCAGGCATAAAAGCTGGCAACTTCTCCCGGGCATACAGGATCAGGGTATATGGTGAAATTTGCTTCTGCTTCCAGATCGTCATGAATATATATCTGTATTGTATCTGTATTGCTGTTTCCACAAATGTTTGTTGTTGTAAGCGTTACCATTTTACTTCCCAGCGATGAAAAAGAATGTTTGGGATTGGCTAGGGTTGAGGTTTCGCCATCATCAAAATTCCAGAAATATTCATTGGCTTTATATTTGGATGTAAAGTAAATTTCATCAAAGGGACAAGCTTCGTTCCCTCCTGATGTATAGGCTTCTACAGGAGGTGTTGCTGTATTGCTTATGGTTAAGGGCAATGTTAAGCTGTCCAGGCCACAATCACTTTCACCAACCAGTTTGATCATGTAGGTTCCCGGAGTATTGAAGCTGTATTCCAATCTGCTAATATCTGCCTGAGATGTTCCATCATCGAAATACCAGTTTAGCCACCAGTAATCTCCTTGTGCTTCAAAAACCACATTTTCTCCCGGACAGGCCTCTGAACCTGTTGAAATTGTAAACCAGGTGCCATTAACAAAAAATGTTTCTTCGTACATGTCAATTAGTTCACCTGTACTGTCAACAGCAATTAACCAAACCGTGTACTGGCCCGGATTTTCGAAAGTATATACAGTGTCATGTGCAATGCCCTGATTTCCGTCACCAAAGTTCCATCCATAAAAATCACCAATTGTACTTTCATTAGTAAATTGAACTGTTAGTGGAGCACAACCTTCATATACATCAGCAGAGTATATTACTTCCTGAGCAATTGAAAAAGAAATAAAATTTATTGTTAAAAAGATAGAAAAAATGAACTTATTCATAAACCTTGATTTGAAGATACATATATCAAATGTATGAATAATTCAAGTTGTAATGAATGATTAATGAGCAACGTGTCACAATTTATTGTGAACTTACTAATTTGAATGATGAAAAAGGTAAGTTATTCTATTTAGGCTGCTTCTTAGGAATAATCAGGCTGCTAAGTATTGCAATTGCAGCAGCTACAATAAAAGTTAAAATTCTTGAAGTAACATATTCTTCCATGCCTGTACTTATCCAGACAATTGTGAATAGCATTCCTGTTATAATAGTGATTAAAGCTGGAATCCCATGATATTTTTTCCAGAATAGTGTAAGTAATATTACAACAGAAAATGTTCCACCAATTCCAGCCCAGACAAAGCTAACCAAGGTATAAATAAGATTAATTTCTAATACCGAAGATAAATAAGCCAGACTTAGAGCAACCACAGCCAATAAGGCGGTTATAAGCCTAGACTTGAGCAGTTCTTTTTTTGGGTTTTTATTTTTTGACTGCAATAAATTTTCAGAAAATTCTGTTGCAGATAGAATTAGCAGCGAGTCTGCTGTGGAGACCATTGCCGCTATAGCTCCTGTAATCAATATGGCAGCAATTGCAGGAGGAAATATTTCAAGCAAAACAGAAGGCATTACAAATTCTTGATCAGCTAATCCGGTAGGACCAAAAATTGCAATACCAATCCAGCCCAGACATAAAGCACCGATATATGCAATAACTGTCCATGCAATTCCGATATTTCTGGCTTTTTTGGCTTGCTTTTTATCTTTTATAGCCATAAATCGCATACTTAGCTGGGGTTGACCACCGAGGTAGCCAAAAAACCAGCTGAATCCTCCAGCAATAACAACACCTCCTGTCCATCCTCCTGTAAAGTCAAAAAATGTAGCGTAATTGGTTTGTGCAACAGCTTCGGCTTTGCTTAGTGCTTCTGGTATGGAGCTTGCAAAAACGTCGGGGTTATTTGCAATATAGATTAGTCCTACAATGGGGCCAACAATGAGTGTTATTATCATAACAACGGCCTGAATAACATCAGTATGAACAACACTTTGAAAACCACCATAAATTGTATATGGAACAATAATGGCTGCAGTGATAATCATTCCCAGAGTCGGATCAATGCCGAACATTGTATGAAGGGTCTTTCCTCCTCCTAAAAATTGGGCTCCAACGTAAAAGAAGAAAAAGAAAACAATGGTGGAAGAACCAACAATTCGAATCCATTTGGCGGCATCTCCATGTCGTGATGAAAGGTATCCTGTAAAAGTGTTGGAATTATATTTTTCTGCTTCGTCGCGCAATCTCCAGGATATTAAAGCCCATGCAGAAATAATTCCCAAAACACAACCAATAGCAGTCCACACTTCGGTTAGACCTGTTGCATATGCCGCTCCAGGTAATCCTAAAAGGGCCCAGGAAGATTCACCTGTAGCTCTTTCAGAAAGTGCCGCAGTCCAACCGGGCAAATTTCTGCCTGCAATTGCAAAATCATCAGCATTTTTCACCTTTCTACCTTGGTATAGACCCCATAAAATCAATAGGATCATATAAATGATCATCACAAGTAATAGTTGCGCTTGATAGTCCATGTCCTTATTGTTTTGTATACAAAATAAAATATTTAACGCAAGGAATTCAAATTATTCTGCTATTAAACAGATGCTTAATGTTCTTGAAATTATTTCTAACTTATTACGAGAACTTATTATTAAATATATCTTTGTGTCAATTAGAAGAATTGGAATAAATGGAAAGGGCCTTATACTTGCTTCCTGCAGTTTACCTGATCAGCTTTATATTTACTTTTTCAAGCAATAAATATAAAGAGATAGAGTATCTGGAATACAGAGACGATAGCACAATTACCCATGAATCCAGATATGGAATTGAAGATACAAATATCGTTTTTACAGCAGATGATGTAAAGATATTCAATCGGCTTGTAAATGAATATCAGGACAATAAAACAGACATTCCAGATAAAGATATTATTCTTTGGGTGGCAAATCATTTTAAAAATAAAGAATATACATCATGTACTCTTGAAAGCGATCTGGAGAACAAGTTGATTGTAAATCTTCGCGAATTCGATTGTGTTACTTTTGTAGAATCGGTGATGGCCATTTCAATATGTTTAAAGGATGGAAAAAATACGTTTAGTGATTATGCCAGGATATTGCAAAACTTGAGATACAGAAAAGGAATAATGAACTTTTTTCCTTCCAGGTTGCATTACTTTACGGATTGGATTTTAAATGCACAAGAACAGGGTTTTGTTAATGACTATACATTGCAGATAGATTCCATTCCTTACACGAAGGAAATTAATTATATGACAAGCCATTCTGATAAATATCCCAAGCTTCAGAATAATGAATCATTTGTTGAAAAAATGAAAAAAATTGAAGAATCTTTATCATCGAAGATTTTTTATTATTTACCAAAAGATAAAATATCGGATTATTCTCAATTTATCGAAAACGGTGATATTTTGGTAGTTACTACAAATATTAAAGGCTTAGACGTGGCTCATGTTGGTTTTGCAGTAAAAAAGGATGGCGACTTATATTTTCTACATGCGTCCAGCCAGAAGAAAATGGTAGTTTTAACAGAATGGCCCATTCAGGAATATATGCAGCCTAAATCTTTCCAGACAGGATTAATGGTAATCAGGCCAAAATAAAACCCGCCTTGATTCAACAAAACGGGTTCACATGAACATATTCAGATCGCTAACTGCAAAAAACCTTTATCCGCATTTGGAAGCGCCACAATTTTGACAAATCAGGCAACCTTCCTGGTAAACAAGATGATCGGAATTACAAGAATCGCATTTTTCTTCCTCGGCTTTGGTTCCGTCAGGAATGTACTTTTTAAGCGCTCTTTCAACACCCGCTTTCCATGTATTGATGGTTTCGCTATCCAGGTGAAGAGTAGAGATCAGATGAACAACGTGTGGTATAGGCATTCCCAGACGTAACACGCCGGAAATTAATTTGGCATAATTCCAGTATTCCGGATTAAACAATCTGGACAGACCTTCGAAAGTTACTTTATAACCTTGTTTGTCTGTGTATTGAAAGTCGTATCTGGTGTTGCCACTCTCATCTTTGTTCTTAAGGATTTTTACCTTCTTAATGGTTTTGGGAATGTAGAAAATATCATCATCCTGAATACCCGTAAAAATTTCATAAGGATATCCTTCTAACATGCCTACGAATGCAATCCACTTTTCGTTGTTATTTTGGAAACGAATTACCTCTGCTTCAAGAGCTTTTGGTCTTTTTGGAGGTTCAGAAAAATTAAGTCCTTTTTTTTGTTTTTGGTCTTTGGAAATAAGAACACCTGAGCGTGAGCCTTCCCTGTATACAGTAATACCTTTACATCCAACTTCCCAACCTGTTTTGTATACTTCACCTACTTTATCTTTGGATATATCTTCAGGTAAATTTACTGTAACACTAATTGAGTGATCTACCCATTTTTGAACGGCACCCTGAAGTTTTACTTTTTGTATCCAGTCAACATCATTTGCTGTTGCTCCGTAATATGGTGATAGGTTAACCAGCTCGTCAATGGTTTTATCATCATAGCTCATAACTTTCTCTGCTTCATGACCATTGATTTTTAACATTTCCATAAACTTAGGATGGAATACATTGTACTCTTCCCAGCTGTCACCAACCTCATCAACGAATGATACATTGCTTTCAGGATCGTTAGGGTTTACTTTTCGTCTTCTTTTGTAAACGGGACGAAAAACAGGTTCAATTCCGGATGTAGTTTGTGTCATCAGGCTGGTTGTTCCTGTTGGAGCAATTGTCAGAAGGGCTATGTTTCTTCTGCCATGCTTGATCATCTCATTATAGAGGTCTTCATCTGCTTCTTTAATTCTCTGGATGAAAGGATTGTTTTTTTCTCTGTTGGTTTCATATAAGGCAAAAGGTCCTCTTTCTTTTGCTAAGTTTACAGAAGAACGGTATGTTTCAAGTGCAAGCGTTTTATGTACTTCAGCAGAAAAATCAATAGAATTTTCACTTCCGTATCTTAAACCAAGTCCTGCATGCATATCTCCTTCTGCTGTAATACCAACACCAGTACGACGGCCCTCTTTCGCTTTTTGTTTAATGTTTTCCCAAAGCATACGTTCAACACGCTTAATTTCCATATCTTCAGGATCATTGATGATTTTTTCCAATATGGCATCTATTTTTTCCAGCTCCAGATCAATTATATCGTCCATAATTCTAAGAGCCAGTTGAGCATGTTTTTTGAATAAATCAAAATTGAATTTTGCTTCAGGTGTGAAAGGGTTATCTACATAGCTGTACAAGTTTAGAGCAAGAAGCCTGCAGCTGTCATATGGACAAAGTGGAATTTCACCACATGGATTTGTAGATAAGGTTTGGTAGCCAAAATCTTTATAGCAATCCGGAACGGATTCGTTAATAATGGTATCCCAGAATAATATGCCGGGTTCGGCAGATTTCCATGCATTGTAAATTATCTTATCCCAAAGTTTTCTGGCATCAATTTCTTTTGTGTATGATGGTTCATCTGAGTCAACAGGATACTGCTGTACGTATGGTTTATTTTCAATGACTGCTTTCATAAATTCATCATCAATTTTTACCGATACATTTGCTCCAGTAACCTTGCCTTCTGTCATTTTCGCATCGATAAAAGACTCACTGTCAGGATGCTTGATGCTAATACTTAACATAAGGGCTCCTCTCCTTCCATCCTGGGCAACTTCTCTTGTAGAGTTAGAGTATCTTTCCATAAACGGAACAACGCCTGTGGAAGTTAATGCGCTGTTTAATACCTGACTGCCTTTGGGACGGATGTGCGATAAATCATGACCTACACCACCTCTTCTTTTCATTAATTGTACCTGTTCCTGATCAATTTTCATGATTCCACCGTATGAATCAGCAGGATTTTCATGACCAATAACGAAACAATTTGAAAGAGATGCTATCTGCCTGTTGTTTCCAATACCAGACATTGGACCTCCTTGAGGAACTATATATTTAAAGTCTTTAAGAAGTTCGTATATCTCTTTTTTTGATAAAGGATTCGAGTATTTTTTTTCTATTCTGGCAATTTCACTTGCTAACCTCTGATGCATATCATCAGGTGTTTTTTCATAGATATTTCCTTCGGAATCTTTTAGAGCATATTTGTTAACCCATACAGTAGCGGCTAATTCATCTCCATTAAAATATTCTAAAGAAGCCTTAAAAACTTCATCTTGGGTAAAGGTTGAGACAGCAACTGGGGTA
>PKSZ01000562.1 GCA_002869425.1 Marinilabiliales bacterium | reverse complement strand
GAAACAAAAAACGGTCTTCATTACTTTTGATGATGGTCCGCACAAAAGCAGTACTGCAGAACTACTGGACATTTTAAAGGAAGATAATATTGATGCTACTTTTTTCTGTACAGGAGAAAATTGTCTTTACTATCCTGATTTGGTTCTTGAGATAATAAAAGCAGGGCATCAAATTGGCAATCATGGATTTTCTCATAAAAACGGGTGGAAAACACAAACTTCAGAATACATTAACGACATTGAAAAAGCAGATAAGATAATTCAATCAAAGCTTTTCCGACCACCCTATGGAAAAATATCACCCAAACAATATCATATCCTCAGAAAAAAATTCACTATTGTTCTATGGGATTTGTTAAGCTACGATTATGATGCATCTGTAACTCCACACAAATTGCTAAAAACACTGATAGAAAATACACGGGATGGCTCTGTGATTGTATTCCACGACAAGCCTGGCACAATTCAGAAACTACAGGTAGTTTTGCCGGAATATTTTAGCTTTCTAAAAACCGAAGGCTACCATGCAAGCATACTATCTAAAAATGTTGCGATATAGCCATAAAAAAGGACGCAGTGGGAAATACAGCCAAAAAAGAGCTGCAGGAAGCGGAAGAACCTTCCAGTCATGATAGGAAATCCATTGTTTTATAAAATATTGTATTTTATACCTAACACCGGCCTTCATTTTAAGGTTGGTAGAAATAATCCTCAAAGAACCAAATAATGGCATTTTCTTCCTTCTTGCTGAATCTATCGCATGCATTGCATTAGAAGCCAGCAATTCTACATTCTTATAATTTAACTCCGAATTTTCCTGCGGTAATTGAGCATATTGGAGATTATAGGTNGGCTCTGGTATGTCAACGAAGAAAAGTTCTTTTATGAGACTCATCGCAGCACCCACCGATCGCTCAGCTTTAAGATTATGTGTTTGTTCAACAAGACCCTCATAAAATGATTTTTCAGTATATTTTTGAACCATTACAGCAATATCCAACAGCCAAAACAATCGTGACCAGTTATGCTGTGTTCCGTGTATACATAAATACACAAACTGGTATTGCATACCCAGAAAAGCAATTTTCTGATTAGAAATTATTTCTTCTGTTTTGTAATCAATTAAATTATGAAGCTTTGCCGGGAGCAAATGACGATTATTGAAAAGCTGCCAGTGTATTTCAATACTAATTTTTAATTTCGGATGTCTATACTCAGCCTGCGTATACATCTTCAGGTACTTCCCAAACAATTTCCCTCCTGCCTTGTCCGGACGTTCTGATTGAAAACCTCTGGAAAAGAGAAAGTTTTGTATTTCAATTACTTTATCCTCCGGAACAATTATATCAATATCTCTACCGGTTCTGAAAAACTCATCATTATAAGCAATCTTCGATAAAACAGGACCTTTAAAACTTAAATAATCTATTGAATGCTCAAACAGCCATTTTGAAACTACTGTCAATTCATGAACCAGGGCTAGTTGCCTTGCTCTTATTGCCAGTAAATCCTTTTCAAGCATATGTTGAACCTGCAAAGCTTGCTCACTTTGAAACTGTATCTTCTTATACAGCATTTCCAGACGATGTCTTCGTAGTTCCCGATATAGACTATTTGTGTTGAATTGCACAGACTCATCAAGCTCTTCGCGATTATGCAGAAAAGATCTAATGACAGCAAGAATGAAATCCAGCTCACGATTTATTTCAGGACTTCCACTCATGTACTGTCTTTTCAATTATAGAAATTACAAAATGATTAACATCATCAGCCTCGTCAAGGAACTCCTGAATATCAGGATACTCTACCTTCCCATCCATGACACTTTTTGCCAGGGTTACTGCCTCTGTGTAATAATCCATTCCAGGTTCACGCTTGATGATAACTCCCAGGCTTTCCAGTTGCCTGATATATCCCCAGTACAATGAACTAATCATAATAACAGGCACACCTAAAACCGCTGCTTCAGCTGCAACGGTCGCACTTTCTGTCACCACAATTCTGGCATTGGCTATTTTCGTGTGCAGCAAATCAGAAGGCTCATCAATTACATACGGTTGCATACTTAACGACAAATTTTCTTCTGAACTTATCTGTACTGACATTAGCTCTACAAGCCCACCAATCAATTGCTCTCGCATTTGCATATAATTATGACGCAATCCTTTATAATGCAGAGCTCCATGTTCTACAAACCTAACCAGAACATAGTCCTGAGAATCCGGATTTACCATAATACTATCCTTAGAAAGATAAGCCAACTCTTTGGTGCCTCTAAAACATAAATGCTTTTCTCCATAATCATGCTGAAAAGAATCCGGTGTTATAATAACATCAGGCCACTTAAAAAAGAACCTTTCCGTCTTATTGGGCTCTGCATCAGTCCCAAGTATTAGTGGGAATTTCATTACGGCCCGAACCAATGCAGTATATGGTGAACCAAAACTAACAACAATATCCGGCTTTTCATTACGAATAATCTTCCTGAAAAAGAAAAACATTTTCATTAAATAAAACATCCTTCCTGTAAATCCTCCGGCCCCTTTTCCCCTCGAAATAAATTTCAACTTCTGTCCTTCAACAAGTTCTCTTGTACAGTCCTTTTCCCTGATCACCAACAGAACATCATGATTAGCGTTCTTCAGACGTTGAATAATTTCGCTGAAAAAATGGAAATGTGCCGGATGGCCTATATCAAAAAGTATCTTCAACACACAAGAGTTTGATGCGAAATTAAAAGAAAATTCAATGTTATTCTAATGAAATAAGTAACTTTGTGAATATCATGGCATCTGGCTTTACATACAAGGCATTTGGATTAAATATTAAATCTGAGATAGAGCTCCCTGAACTAATTACATCTACATTTCAAAAAGCTGATGTAGAAATTGTATTCGGAAAAGTTCCGCATCAACTTCAGGAAGCAAGCTTAAAAGCAGCCCGATTTGAAATTAATGCTACTGAATTTTTACTATCCGTTGATGATGTTGCACGCTACTATGTTTGCAATGGAAATAAAATAACAATTGAGCCATTTAGTGGTTCGGATAATAAAAGCATCGGGATTTTCCTTCTCGGCTCCTGTATGGGTGCTGTTTTTCATCAAAGATTGATTGTTCCACTGCATGCAAGTGCTGTAGAAATAAACAACCAGGCAATCCTGGTATCCGGCAAGTCTGGTATTGGAAAATCAACCATTGCCTTTTCCCTTTTGCAGAAAGGTTTCCCTCTTATTGCGGATGATATATGCGCCATAAGCAGAGAAGGGCTTGATGTTTATGCAGGCTTCCCACAGATGAAACAGTGGCCCGTAACACTTGAAAAGTTTGAAATAAACGCTGATGATTACGAAAAAATAAGACCCAATCTCGAAAAAAGGGCATTTCCTGCAAAATCCTTTACGCAGAAAGAAAAAATTCCTATTGCAGCAATATTTTTTGTTACCAGTCATAACAAAGATGACTTTACCATTGATGAAATCCAGGGAATAAAAAAATTCAATTTCATCAAAGAAAACATATATCGAAATAATTTTTCTCAGGGAGAACAGTCAGCGCTGGCCGTTTTTCAGAAAATAGGACAACTCGCAAGCAATATACCCCTGTACCATATCATTAGACCAAATACGGAATCCGACCCGGTGAAAATATCCGATTTGATAATTAAAAAGCTTCAGCAACAGCAGTCTTGACAGAAAATAAAAAAATCATATGGCTGGCCTCATATCCAAAATCAGGGAACACCTGGTTTCGTATTTTTTTATCTTATCTACTAAGTGAAAACCCTGAAAAAGTTGACATCAACAATATGATGCGAAGTCCTATAGCCAGTAGCAGGGACATTTTTGAAGAGGCATCAGGACTCGAATCCACAGATCTTGATCATGAAGAAATTGACCGCATCAGGCCGGATGTATACCGTTTTGTAGCAAAAAACTCTAAAGAGAAATTTTTCATGAAGGTTCACGATGCCTATACTTATCTGCCTAATGGAGAGCCCTTATTTCCTGACGATTGCTCGTTCGGAGCATTGTATTTTATACGAAATCCGCTGGATGTTACAGTTTCGTTTGCACATCACTCGGGGAAAAGTTATGAGAAAACAAGCCTCAGACTGGAAAACAGTAATGCTGCCTTTTGCCGCAAAGAAAACATGCCACATAACCAATTAAGACAAAAACTCCTTGCCTGGTCTGAACATGTTGAAAGCTGGACAACTCAAAAGTCAATCCCAATTCATGTTATCCGGTATGAAGATATGGTTCAGGCACCTTTTGAAACATTTAAAAAAGCCGTTGAGTTTTGCAAGCTTTCTGTAAGCGACGAAAGAATTCAGCTGGCCATTGACAAGAGCAATTTCAATACACTAAAGAAAATGGAAACCAATAATGGTTTCAGAGAGAAACCAGCAGGGATGAAAAGCTTCTTCAGAAAAGGAAAAATAGGTTCATGGAAAGAAGAACTGGACAAAAAAACCATTGAGAAAATAATCTCAAATAACCAAACAACATTACATTTGTACAATTATTCTGAATTCACAAAACTATGATAACAGCAGACACAAAAATCCAGAGAAAACAAGACATTGTGTTCAATCGCATGGACAATGAAGTGGTTATGCTTAATCTTGAAAAGGGAGAATATTACGGACTGGATGAAATCGGCTCCAGGATTTGGGATATCATTGAAGATGAAATATCATTCCAGAATCTCATCCAAAAATTAATGGAAGAATTCGAAGTAGAGGAATCAATGTGTGCAGCAGACACCAAAGATTTCTTAATGGATTTACATGAGAAAAAACTCTTAGTTATTCAAGCATAACCTGAATTTTCAAAACTTGAGCACTCAACTACCTTCCAATTCTATTTTTTTTAAAATTATTTTGAAAATATGGTTTCCCTTGAAATATATTTTCAATTCAAAATATAGGTACAGAAAGAACCTTGAAAGAAATCAGAAAAGAAATCTTCACCACAGCTCCGAATTTACTAAATACAATAGATACCCAAGTATTTTCAAATTAGTACAAACCCTTTATTCAAACCAAGAAAGTTTAAAAATCCTTTCCTTTGGTTGTTCTACAGGAGAAGAAGTAAAAGCCTTAAGGGAGCTATATTTTCCTGAAGCCACAATAGTTGGCACAGATATAAACAAAAAGAGTCTTGATAAAGCGATAAAATCATATAGAAAAGAAAACGTATACTTCATAAAATCAGAACAAGAGGAAATTAACAAACACGGACCCTATGATATTATTTTTTGTATGGCAGTATTCCAGCATAGAAAGAATAGAGATATAGCGACTCAAAATAGTGAGCCACATTATCCATTTTTAAAGTTTGAAGGAACAATTATTCAGTTAGACAAATTATTGAATAAAGGAGGAGCTTTTATAATTGAACATACTGATTATAACTTTCTAGAAACCTCTATATCTAATAAATATACTCCTGTTCCCAATCAAAATTTCTACAGAAACAGACCCTTATACAATAAAAACAATGAACGAATATCTGAAAAAAGCATCCCGGAAAAAATTTTCATAAAACAAGGATGATATTCCAGTTTTTTAAAATATCAAAAAAAGAAAAGCGCCTTTTCATAAGTGCCTACTATTATTGCTTCATTGCCAGAGCAAGCCTGTTTTTTGTAAAAAATGAAAGGTATCTTAAAAGAATTGGTACATACATGAAAACTCCAGATGAAAAAAGCCAAAACTTTAATACAAATACAATTGCAGAAGTCCGGCTTGCCATAAAAAGAGTAACAAAATATGCATTTTGGAATAACAACTGTTTACCACAAGCCATCGGCGCAAAAAGGCTACTCAAAAAACAAGGGATTACTTCAACACTCTATCTTGGCGTAAAGAAAAACAACGATCATTCCTCACTGGAAGCACATGCATGGTTAGAAAGTGGAGGCATTGATGTTGTAGGAGGACAAAATAAAGCTGGATTTAGTGTTGTTGGGAGGTTTTCTTAGCCCCCTCTTTCAAATCCATATAGATCAGGTAAGATAATAATCCTATAAATCGACCAGGGAAATATTCTGCTTTTCCCTCCTCAATAGATTTTACAATTTTTTGGAACCACTCAATAGCCTTATCTACGTCTATAATGGTGTTAAACTTTTCTCTGTTTTCTAGTAAGTATTTTTCTATCTCCATTTTCTCCCGTACCAACTGAGATAAAACAAATGGCATTACTGATCCACTTTTATCTCGTCTCCAAACAATTTCTTCTGGCAGCAATCCTTTAGAAATTTTCCTTAATGCATAACGACCGAATAATGCATTCACTTTTAAATGATCTGGCATGGACAAATAATACTCCATTACAGTTTTATCCAACAGGGGATAAACAAACTCTATATTGTACATTAAACCATATTCATACGTATGCGCCAAACGCAATTCAACAGAATTATTTGAATTAAACTCATCTATTTGTGATTCACATAATGATATATGCTTTTTTAAAGTAGATATCTCTAGTGCTTTTGTTCTTAAATATTCTTTATTATATTCTTCCTGAACAACAGGAGTAAGTTCAAATAAATTAGCAAAATAGTTATAACGTTTTTCAGAAATAACTCCTATTTCTGATGTGAACAATCTTTTAACCCATTTTTTCAATATTTTCCAGGCTGCTCTGATAACTGAAAATTTAGCTGAATAATAATTAAAAAGCAAGTGCCATTCTTTATTTGCTATCAAAATATCAAGATAGCCTGAACAAGGAGATGATATTAGTTGATCCCCTCCAAAACCGCTAAATATTTTTCCAACTTTTTTCTCTGAAGCAAGGTTCAATTCTTTATGTAAAAATGTTCCATATGAATGAAATATAGGTTTTCTTACATGCAAAATATTTTGCTTCATTGCATCATAAATTGAAGAATCCAATTTATCGACATAGTATTCACTAGTTATTTGCAAGTATTCTTTCACTAGTTTTGACCAATAATATTCATCAATACGTTGTTCCTTATAAGTATAATCTACACTTTCTTTTAAATTAGTAAAAACGCTTACATCTATACCAAGTTTTACAAGAACAGATAAAACAAAAGAAGAATCGAGTCCCCCACTTAGCTCTGCTCCTATGGCTCCACAACCAATACTTCTGAATTTGACAGCCTCAAATAATTTATCCTTCAACCCATTTAGTATCTCAATATCAGACATATTATCGAAATCAAACTGCTGATCACCAAGCTTATAATAATTTTCAACAAAATATCCATCTTTGGTTATTTTACAATAACTAGCAGGTGGAAGTTTTATAAATGAAGCCTCGTTTTCTGATTCAAAATCATGAAAGTCTATCCCAAGCACTAATCTTTCAAATTCCGATTTTGTTACTTGTATAAATTTCTCTTCGAACAATATACCTCTGATAGAGTTAGACCAACAATAATAAAGATCCTCTGACGCTATATAAAAAGGTATATTTGATACATTATCCGTAATACACACTATTTCCTGTTTTATTGTATCTACGATTACAAAACCAAAAACACCATCCAAATATTTTAGGAATTCTAGCTCATATTTCTCATAACACTCTTTTACAAATGATTTCTCATCATACTTCTCATCAACAGAAAACAAATTCAATAATTCATCTTTGTTCTTTATTTCGATCCTACCTATTACACTAATCTTATCAAGCTTACATTCCTTTGTTATAAGCCTTTCATCTTTACTAATAAACTGAGTATAACCACACCAATCATTATCCAGAGTATGCTGCCCTGTCATTTTTAGACTTCGGGAAAGCAAATTAGACTGTTTTTCAAGAAGAAATCTTAAGTTAGATGATTTATCAACGCTTAATATTCCACAATAAGTATCCATATCTAATTAAAACAAAAACAAATAATTGATATATTATATTGCTCAATTACAACATATTTGTATATTTGAACCTTGTAACAAATCAAATGTATCATTCAAGCATGAAAGATAACAAGATAGAAAACAATATGCTAAAAAAGAATTGGTATAAACCAACTTTTAAAATACTTTCTCTTAATAACACAGAGGGTGGGCCGGGTTCCTATGAAACCACGGTAACTGGAGGAACAACTGTTTCATAATTAATATTCATTTCTATGAAAAAGATTAATATTGCTATTATCTTGTCGTTCTTAGCGGCATTTTTAGCTAATCCTGTATTTTCTCAAGAAAATTTAGATTTTTACCATTTTAGTGGCACAGGTGCAAATAAAACCACATATCTGGCAACTGACTTATCTAATGATATGTACCTGGTTGGAAATTTTGACAATTC
>PKSZ01000608.1 GCA_002869425.1 Marinilabiliales bacterium | reverse complement strand
AAATCCCGCAAAAAATAGTTATAAGTTAACCGTTTAATAAATCTGTTAAAATATTTGCAAGGGAATTCCAATAGTATTTTTTTTATATTTAAACTACTATCTTCTTGGCCATAGTTAGCACTCATTGGTATTTCTGTGGTCACGGCTCTAATAGTACCTAATCTAAATAACATATCACTTTCAAAAAAATACCCATCATCAATCTTTGTTAAAGGCAACATTCTTAAGGCCCTAGAATTAATAGCAGTAAAGCCATTTGTTGGATCCATGATGTTCCAATAACCTGAGGAAAACTTATTTATAAGTGATAGCATACTATTACCTATCAACCTAAGTCGAGGCATGGTTCTTAGGTATTTTAGTTCATAAAATCGATTCCCTTTTACATAATCAGCTTTCAGTTTTTTCAAAGGCCTGATAATATCTGGAATCAAAGAAGCATCCATTTGGCCATCTCCATCTAGTTTTATAATATATTCTGCACCATCTTTCAGTGCTTTTTTATAACCAGTTTTAACTGCAGCTCCAACCCCACCATTCTCTTTATGGAAAACAACTTCAACTCTTAAATCTGTACAAATATCAAGCACATAATTTCCGGTATTATGCGGACAACAATCATCAATTACATAGATTTTATCAACGACTTCCCCTATACTGCCAATAACTTCTACTATTTGATCCTTAACCTTATAACAAGGTATAACAACAGCAATCATTTCATTGTCTGGTTTTGATAATTATAAATTTGCTTCGAAAGAATATTCATTTTATATATTTACATTAAGTCTGATTCCTCACATACCTGAGTTGAGAACACTGCTGAATAGCTCTTTCCATAGTTCTCAACCATTCATTTTCAATGTTCGAATATACAAAAACCATTATTCTCGTGATCAATAATTTCATTATTAATTGTAATATCACTGGCAACACTACTCAGCTTTGGCTAAAAACAAGCTAATGTGCCGGTCTTGACGACATCTACAATGTAATATAAACATAGCATTAAATGACAATAATTCTATATACCAGAATAAAGTTAATTGGTTTCTATCCTGCAAAAACACAGTTCTACGCTAAGCAAATATCCAAAAATTTCAAACTTGCAATTATTTGGGTATTTACAAAAAAAGCCGGCATTTTAAACCGGCTTTCCTTACAAAACTATTTTTTGCTTAGTAAATCTTTCAACTGATGTTCAAGCTGAGCTGCCACAATTTTCTGAATATACTTTCCAATTACATCAAACTCAATGTTTACAACCGTTCCCTTTTTAATCTCATGGAAATTTGTAACATCATAAGTAAATGGAATAATCGCTACAGAAAACATATCATCTTTTGATTCAACAACTGTAAGGCTTACTCCATTAACAGAAATGGAACCTTTTTCAACGGTAATATTTCCCAGATCGCGATCATATGTAAAATAAAAATACCAACTACCATCAGCTTCTTTTACATCTATACATTTAGCTGTCTGATCAACATGCCCCTGTACAAGGTGTCCATCCAACAATCTATCCAGTGTCATACTGCGCTCTACATTCACCTTTGTACCAACTTCAAACAACCCCAAGTTACTCCTATCTAAGGTTTCCTTAATGGCTGTAACGGTGTATTCTTTCTTTTCTTTATCAACATCAACAACAGTAAGACAAACCCCATTATGAGAAACGCTTTGATCGATCTTTAACTGATCGGCAAACGAACACGATAAAGTAATATGAAGATTCTCTTTGTCTTTTACAAGTTTAGCAACTGTTGCATACTCTTCTACAATTCCTGAAAACATAATCTAAGATTTATTAATTAAAACATAACTTTTGAAACAATTTCACTTTTTCCAATATCGTACCCCAAAGAAAATCTCACAAAAGAGTGGTTTTCTCTCCATGTTGAATAACCCTCGATTTCTCGCTTATAGAAATTCTCCAAACCATATGAATATGAAGCCGAAATAAAGAACTTCGAATCAAAGGTATAACTTATCCCGGCTACAAAACCATAATCCCATTCGTTGTATTGCTTTTTCTTGGTATTAGTCTCCTCATCAGGAGAATAGTAACCCGGATACAACATAGATACTGCATATTTAGCACCTTCTATATCATCAATAAAGGTTAAAGCTTTCAATAAGGGTATTTCTTGGGTAGTAACCTCCTTGGTAAGTGCTTTTAATAAAAATGAAGCATAAGGACCTGCTGAGAATTTGAGATTTTTATGCGAATAAGACACCTTCAGGGGAACCTTTAAGTAGGTTAAATTTGTACTGGATTCGGTTCTGGTAATAATATCTGTATTGGCATAATCTGAGACAAGATTGACAAGATCAGCAATGGTTGAATCAGGGATATTTCCCATATCCTGCATGTTTAAAAGATTCAGTAAATTCTTAATTGAGCTTTTGGTCTCTACCTGATAGTTTTTGCGTAATGAATGAATGGTAAAATCAAGTCCGAGAGAAACCTTGTCGGTAATATAATAATCGAAAAAAATACCGGCGTTANAATACCTGCGTTATAGCCCAAAGCATATTTTGTTCCTTCTATTTCGGTTTTACCAGTGGGATTTAATACTCCTCCTCCAAAAACACCATATGACTTAAGTTGAGCGTTGGAGCCAAATACAGTTATCAATAAAAAAACGAAAACAAAAAAACACCTTTTCATAGACAATTATTTAGCATCCCGAAGATACAGATAGTTCCCAAGATTATCAAAACACATATATAAAACAAATCCCGGTTTTTGGCCGGGATTCGTCTCTAGTGCAGATAATTTTAATATCCGAAAATTTCTTCAAGATTGAGTTCCTGTACAGTACCCATTGTCTTTAATAAATCAACGTCCAGATTTTCCTTTTTACCGATAATAACGTATGCAAACTTTTTGTCTTTAACATGCTCATTAACAAAAGCCTGAAGCTCTTCGAATGTCATGGTCTTGGCAAGTTCATACACATCTTTTCTGATATCGTAATCAATATTTCGCTTTTGATTAACATAATAGTTCCAGAAAATGGAAGTCTTAGTAATTCGTTCTGTTTCTATCTGTTTCATAAGATTTGACTTAGCCTCGTTGAAACTCTTTTCAGATTTTGGCATGTCATTCATTAGTCCCAGCAATCCATCAACAGCTGCTTTTAGTTTATCAGGTTGTGTTGCAATAAATGTAAACACATAATTGGCTTTGTCTGGTTCTGAAGCCACACTATAAGCAGCATATGCAGAATAAGCAAGGGCTTTTGCTTCCCTTATTTCCTGGAAAACAAGAGAACCCATACCTCCACCAAAATATTCGTTGAACACCTGTGACGGAGCAATCAGGCTCTGATCAAAAGCCTGCTCCTTGCTAAGCATAACCATATTCAACTGAACCATATCGTAGTTTGTCCAATACACTTTATTTTCTGTAATATCCAATTCAGGATACTCGATTGGATCAGCAGTTGGTTTCATATTTTCTGGCAACGCATGATATTGAGATAGAATGTTTTTTACTGTATCCATTGCCTGGTTGCCATAGTAAAATACCAAATGCTCATACGAAGTTAAATCATGAACCAATCCTACCAACTCTTCANCCTACCGACTCTTCAGGATTTAAAGCCCTAAGATCCTCTTCAGGAATAATATCGGTGGCTGGATTTTTAGGCCCATATTTAGCATAGTTCGACAATGCATAGTGTAAAATCATGTTCTTATTTAGCTTCTGATCGTTTCTTTTCTTTATTACACCGTCAACATAATTTTTATATGCCTCATCATCCACTTTAGCGTTGGAAAGAAGATGTTCAAGCAATTTTGCTCCTTCTTCAAGTGACTCTTCCAATCCTGAAATATAAACATATGACTGATCGTCGCCTGCTGAAACACCAAAGTTAACACCCAACTTAAAGAATTCTTTCTGCAATTCTTCTGCAGTATATTTATCTGTTCCCAGGTATTCAAGATAATTGATTGCATGAGGGAGTTTTTTATTATGATTTCCACCCATTTCAATAATATACTGCATAGTGAAAATGTCGTTTGTTTTATTTTCAAGGAAGTACAGATCAACACCTTCAGCCAGTTTGTCCTGGGTTAACTCTTTCTTGAAGTCAAGAAATACAGGAGCTATTTTTTCAGTCTTCTGTTCTTCAATCTTTGTAAAGAAATCTGATTTGATATCGCGATTGATGTCAACGGGTGTAATGGGTGGCTTATCAACCTTCATTACAGTAGTATCAACGCCATTTCGCTTGTATACAACCACGTAATTGTTGTTATAATGTTCATTTGCAAACTTTACAATTTCTTCTTTAGTAATTTTCTCCAGATCGTCATTAAACTTTACATAATCTGCCCAATCGGTTCCCATTGCAAATGCATCAACAAATTTATGAGCACGTCCATTTCTTTCTAAACTTCTGATATCTCTCAATTTGAAATCTTTAATAATTGCATCCAGCAACCAATCTTCAAATTCTCCCTTTTTAATTTTTTCAATCTCTTGTAAAATAAGGTCTTTCACTTCTTCAAGTGTTTGACCTTCTCGTGGAGTTCCATACATAATGTGCGTGCCATAGTCTTTATAAAAAGAGCTGTAACTCCCTGCGCGCAATACTTTTTGTTTCTGAACAAGATCGAGATCAATCAAACCCGCTCTTGAATTACTCAAAATATTATCAATCAATACTACATATTTTTTATCCATTGACTGGTTACCATCAAATCGATATCCCATATTTACATATTCCACATCCGGACCATAAACTTCCTTTTCAATTACTCCTGTAATAGGATCTTGTTTTGGATGATTCAAAGGTTCAACTTCCTTTTTTGGTAAAGAACCAAAATTCTTGTCGATCAATTGAATGGTTTTCTCAAAATCAAGGTCACCAGAAAGACAAATTGCCATATTATTAGGAACATAATACTTGGCTTTGTATTGCATGATATTCTTCATGGATGGGTTTTTCAGGTGCTCACCCTTTCCAAGTGTTGTTTGAGTTCCATAAGGATGAGTTGGAAAAAGAGACTCCATCATAGCACGTCTAACCTTTCTTGAATCGCGATCCTGGCTCATATTAAACTCTTCATACACTGTTTCCAGTTCCGTATGAAAGAGTCTTAGTACAAGATTTTCAAATCGTTCACGCTCAATCTGCAACCAGCGGTCCAGTTCATTTGAAGGAATTTCGCACATATAAACAGTGCGTTCCAGTGAAGTATATGCATTGGTTCCTGAACCTCCGATAAGTGCAATTAATTTATCATATTCATTTGGAATCGCAAACTTTGCTGCTATTGCAGAAACGCTATCAATTTTATGATAGATTGCGCGCTTTTCTTCTTCATTGGTAGTTGCCCTATGTTGTTCAAAGAGCTCAGTAATTTGGTCTATATATACCTTTTCTTCCTCCCAGTTAGAGGTTCCAAACTTTTAAGTTCCTTTGAACATCATGTGCTCAAAGTAGTGGGCCAAACCAGTTGTCTCAGCAGGATCATATGTTGAGCCAGCCTTAACGGGGATAAAAGTCTGAATCCGGGGCTCATCTTTATTTACTGTAAGATAAACCTTTAGTCCATTATCAAGCGTATAAATACGAGCCTTCATAGGATCTTCTTCTACACGCTGATAGGAATAACCATTTGCATCAGTTTCGGTTATAACCTGATACTTGTCAACAGTTGTATTGTCTTTTTGAGAGCAGGCGGTAACAATAACAGCGGCAAAAGCCAGCAACAAGTAGGTGAATTTTTTCATTTCTGGTATTTTATTTGGTTAATACTGGTCGGAAAATAATTTAACAGATCTCAAGAAGTACTAAAATATTTACCAACTACAATTTATTTGGGTATAAATATAAACAAAGCTCCTGTTTATCATTAAACGATTCTATAAAAATAAGCTGATCTTATATAAATACTGGCTCCGTTTCTATGAAAACAAAAAGGCGATGGAAAAACCACCGCCTTCGTGTTATACTGAAGCACCAATCTTTTTTAACCGACTGGTTAAATTCCTAATCCTTTTTTCAATACTCACAACAATTCTATACATAACCGGAACAATTATCAAAGTAAGGAAAGTTGCAAACGTCAATCCAAAAATAACAGTCCAGGACAATGGCCCCCACATTACAGTCATATCGCCACCTACCGTAAAATTAGGATCGTAACTTGAAAACAATGTTCCAAAATCAATATTAA
Organism: Marinilabiliales bacterium; assembly: GCA_002869425.1. Classification (GTDB taxonomy): domain Bacteria; phylum Bacteroidota; class Bacteroidia; order Bacteroidales; family BM523; genus BM523. Next base: position 4,845 of record PKSZ01000608.1, on the reverse strand, counting down.
CCCCCAGTGCCATTGGCACCAATCCTAAAATTGTAGTAATAGCTGTAAGCAAAACAGGCCTTAACCTGGTTTTTCCTGCCTGAACCACGCACTCGGTGGCAACAGAGACTGACAAATACGCGTCGGGTTCCAAACCCAGTTCTTCCCGTTTTTGTCGTTTCAACAACTCAATATAATCAATCAGCACTATGGCGTTGTTGACCACTACACCGGCAAGAGAAATGATTCCAACACCTGTCATTACAATTACAATATTCATATTAAAAGTTGCAATACCTCCAAACACTCCAATTGTACTGAGCACAACACTAGACATTATTATCAGTGGCTTAACAATAGAATTAAACTGAGTTACCAGTATAATAATTATCAAAGCTACAGCTATTAGCATTGCCTTTTCAAGAAATGCCATGGCATCCTTCATATCTTCCTGCTCACCAGTAAAGCTAATTTCGTAACCAGAAATATCAACATCTGCAAGTAAATCTTTTAATTTGTCGTTGATTTCATTGGCATTATATCCTTCAATTACATTTGAGTACAGCGTAATAACCCTTTTCATTTCCTTACGCTTAACAGATCCATAGGATGTACCATAAGAATAATCGGCAACAGCAGAAATTGGTATTTTCATCAACTGACCTTTATTATTCCTGAAAATAATTTTTTGATTCATCAAAGAGGCTACATCATACCTGTATTTATCCTGTAATCTAAGCTGTATTGGATATTCATCTTCTCCATCCTTATAATCGGAAATTTCTTTACCATATAAAGCTGTTCGCAGTGCACCGGCAATCTGTATAGTGCTCATTCCAAAGCGCCTGGCCTTTTCTCTGTCTATTGTAACAATCATTTCAGGGTTACCAATTTTCAGATCCATCTTTAGGCCTTCAATTCCATCAATATTTGACGTTTCCACAAGATTCATAACAGAATCTGCAGTAAGTATCAACCGATTAAAATCTTTTCCTGTAACTTCAATATTGATAGGTTTTCCTGTTGGTGGCCCCATTCGGTTTTTCTCAATTGTAAGGACCACTCCAGGGTATTTTCCAATAAGACTATCTGAAAGAGTTGTCATAATTTCTGAAGTGCTCACACCATTTCTGTCTTCATAATCAATAAAAGTAATGGTTATTAAACCCTTATTAGGCATAGAACTTTGGCCGGCTGAACTCATATCTCGTTCAAGCTTGGCTCCCGAACCAACGTTTGTAAGAACAGATTTCACAATTTGTTTATTGGGCTTCAGCAAATGTGTAACATATTGATCCATGACATTCATTAAAGAATCTGTCTCCTTAATATCCGTACCAATTGGTAGTTCCGCAAGAACATTAATATAGGTTGGTTCAGCTCCTGGAAAGAATTCAACTTTTGGTGATCGTAAACCTAAAAAGACAAGCGTCAATATCAACAACATAACAGTTCCTATAAACATATATACAGGATTCCTCCTTCTTAGTGAAAATCGCAAAATTCGATCATAAAAATTCTCAAGCCAGGGTAAAAACTTATTTTGAAACCATTTGGTAATTCTATCTAATATCAGTGCATTCAGAGCTATCAGAATAGCCAAAAACAACAAAAGATTTCCGAGTACCATTACACCTGTAACCAGAAATAATGCACCTAACACTGCTATTGAACCAGCAATTATATAAGCTTTTTTCTTATTTGGGCCTTCACCTTTTGTTTCCAGCTTTACAAATACGGAACTAAAAACCGGAATAATTACCAATGCAACAAACAAAGAAGACGTAAGAACAATGATCAATGTAATGGGTAAGTATTTCATAAATTCTCCCATCATTGAGTCCCAAAATGCCAAGGCAATAAATGCTGCCAATGTTGTGGCTGTTGAAGCAATAATTGGAATTGCAATCTCACCTACAGCCCTTCTGGCTGCCTGCATTTTGGTATACCCGTTATTCAGGAACCTGTAAATATTCTCTACGACTACAATTGCATTGTCTACCAACATTCCCAAGGCCAGAATCAGAGAAAACAGAACAATCATATTCACCTGGAATCCAAACGAATCGAGCACAACAAACGACAAAAACATAGACAATGGAATGGCCAGACCCACAAACAAAGCATTTCTTGTTCCCAGAAAGAAAAACAAAACCAACACAACAAAAATAATACTGATAATCATACTATTTTCCAAGTTGCTCAACTGCTTTTTCACTCTATCCGACTGATCATTCGTTATCGTAACATTAAGATCTTCAGGAAGGAGATGCTCTTCTTGAACTCTATCTAAAATTTCCTCTATTTGAGCTGTAGCAGATAATAAGTTCTCGCCACCCTTCTTCACAACCTGCAATGAAACAACAGGCTGCTGATTTAAGCGAGCATAACTTGTTGGGTCTTCATATCCATAAACAACCTCGGCAAGATCTTTCAGGTAAACAATATTCCCTTTTTCATGCTTAACGATGATGTTTTCAATCTCGCTAATATTGGTAAATTCACCCACCGTTCGAATAGAACGCAGCGTATTACTCATTTTCAGTTCACCACCTGAAATGCTTACATTTTCTTGTGCGATGGCATTTTCAACGTCCCGAAATCCAAGATTATAAGCCTCAAGCTTAAGCAAATCCACATTAATTTTTACTTCCCTTTCGTTTACTCCCTGGATGTTAACTTTTGAAACCTCTGTAACTTTCTCAATTTCTTCCTCCAAAACTTCAGCATAATCTTTCAATTCTTCAATGCTATAATCTCCAGAAAGGTTGATGTTAATAATTGGGAATTCAGAAAAATCTACATCCATTACCATAGGATCGGAAGGCAAATCATTAGGCAAATCACTCATTGCTTTATCTACTGCATCTTTAACATCCGATAGTGCATCCTTTATTTCCACATTCGAATTAAACTCTACAAAAACCATAGATGCATCCTGAGAAGAAGTAGATTTCAGGGTTTTTATTCCCGAAACCGTCTCAATCTCTTTTTCAAGAGGCCTTGTAATTAGATTTTCAATATCGACCGGTGGATTTCCGGGATATACTGTCTGAACCATTACATAGGGCATAACAATGTCAGGGAATAGCTCTTTAGGCATTGAACGGTATGACATTATACCAAAAACAACCAAAAACAGAGTAAGAAGAAATATCGACGTCCTGTTTTTTAATGCAAGCGTAGTCAGTTTAAAATCCCTTACCGTTTTTTGCTTTTCTTCTCTTTCCTTTTCCATTATCTATAATGTTATTTGCTATCAATCTATTACCTAATATCAACAGGGATTCCAGTAGATACCATATTATAACCTTCTACAATAATTTCATCTCCCTCTTTCAATCCCTCTTTGATAACTGTTCGATTATTACTTGATATACCTGTTTTTACGTAAGTTTTACTGGCTTCCTTAACACCATTGTTCTCGACCACCTTAAAAATAAATTTTCCCTTACTCAAATCTTGTTTGACTATTAGTGATGGAATTACAAAAACTGAATCCGCTGCGAAATCCTTTATTTTCAAAACAGCCATAAGATTAGGCTTTAGCTTTTCCTCAATATTCCTCATCTTAAGCTGAACTGTAAAAGTTCTGTTACTAGGGTTAATTATATTTCCTGTTCTGAAGACAGGAACTTTTAACTCAATATCTGGATATGAAGGAAAAGAAACAAGGACAGAATCACCTTTACTTATTTTTGAAATGTATGATTCTGAAACATCGGCATTGATAATGATATTTGAAAGGTTAACCAATTGAATTACTTGTCGGCCAGGAGAAGCAATCTCACCCTCTTTCTGGAATATTTCATCTACAATGCCTGAAAAAGGCGCACGTATACTTGCCATTTCCATCTGGGCATCAAGCGTTTCTAGGCTTTTCTCCAATGATTCAAGATTATTTTTGGATTGCAGATACTGCATTTCTGATCCAATCTTTTGATCCCAAAGAGACTTTTGCTTATTAAATGCTATTTGCGCTAAATCAAACCTGGTTTTCAATTCTTCAATCGATTTTTGTGTAACTTCTGTATTTAGTTTAACCAGCAATTGGCCCTTTAAAACACGCTGTCCTTCTTCAACCAAAATACTCTTTATCTGCCCATTGATTTCAGGACTTACAAAGGCTTGATTTTCAGCCTCAATAATTCCATTCACCTCAAAATAACTGGAAAATTTCTGGTATTTCATTTCCTGTACTTTAACAGGAACCGCATCTGCACCAGAATTCTTCTTATTTGAAGTAATCTCCTGCTCTGACTGCTTAGAAGAACATGAGGACAACAATGCAAGAATGCTCAATAAAAAAACTACTCTTCTCATTTCTCTACAATTAAATGTTATTTAAAATACTTTCTATCTTATTTTTTGCTGAAAACAACTCCATTACGGCATTAAAATAATTCGATTGTGTAGTAAGAAACTGGTTATGTGCCTGCGTAAGATCAATTGAAGACACAGTTCCTTCCTTATATTTAGCCAAATTATTATTATAGATTTTTTCTGATAAGCCCAGATTTTCTTTTTGATTATAATAATTATCAAGAGCATTTCTGTACCCTGAAACAGCTTCGTTGTATTCAAGAATAATGCCTTGTACTGCCAACTCTTTACTATTTCGCGTTTTTTCCAGCTCCAGCTTTGCCTGTTGTATTTTTGAATTTCGTGAACCACTGGCAAAAATTGGAACGTTTAAAGACAAGCCTATCATATCGGGTATGCTAAAATTAAAATCCGGAGCATTCAGCTTCTCTTCATGCCTGTAGAATGCAGACAAAGATGGTAATACGGTGGCCTTTTCCCTTTTGAAGCTTAATTCACTAATTTTCACCTGTGTTTCCATTAACTGTATATTTAAGTTATTGG
>PKSZ01000489.1 GCA_002869425.1 Marinilabiliales bacterium | reverse complement strand
TGATTTATGTGATCCCAATCCAACCATTACGCAATCGCCTCAGGTTGGTTTTGTTATTACTAACGACACAACGGTAGTTATTACAGCTACGGATCTCAGTAGTAATGCAGATTCCATATCATTTGATGTTTTTCTGGTTGATGATACAGATCCTGTTTTTTCTTATTATAACGATACAACCGTTTGTGGCGACGGAACAATAGTTAATTATCCTGCGATTACTGCAAGCGATAATTGTTCTGTCCCAACTGTAACACTCGTTTCTGGACAAGCTTCAGGTTCATCTTTTTCTTCCGGTGTTAATATTGTTGAGTATACAGCTACTGATGATGCTGGTAATATTGCAAATTGTCAATTCAATGTAATTGTAGAGGATGAATATTTGATGCCTCAGGTACAAAGTATTTGTGATTCAGATAGTTTATTCCTGGAGGGAGCATGGCAAAATATGTCAGGAACCTATTATGATACGCTAATGTCCAGTGCAGGTTGTGATAGTGTTATCGAAACAACTTTAATTGTTAATCCAACCTATCTGGAAACAAATTTCCAGACCATTTGTGCAGGAGACAGTATCTTCTTACAGGGTGAATATCAGAATACAACAGGCATTTATTTCGATTATTTAAGTTCAGTTAATGGCTGTGATAGTACAATTACCACAAGCCTTACTGTTCTTGAAGAAATAACTACACAATCAGCAGTTTCAATATGCATGGGAGATAGTGTTTTTGTTGAAGGTGCATGGCAAACTACGGCGGGTATTTATACCGATACGTTAATTTCAGAAAATGGATGCGATAGTATTGTTGAAACTCAGCTGACAATATTGGATGTACCGGTTATTTCTCTTGTGAATGTTACAAACAATACTTGTTTTGGTGATAATGATGGCTCAATAGATATTTCCATTACCAATGGATCAGCTCCTTACACATATTTGTGGTCAAATGGTTATGCACTTGAAGATTTAACAGGTTTAACCGCAGGAACTTATAGTGTCTTGGTTTCTGATCTTAAAGGTTGTACAGCAAGCCTGAGTCAGGATATAACGGAACCTGCTGAACTGGTTGTTTCTGCAACAGGAACAGATGCAGAATGTGGTGTTGGATTGGGTGCTGCTTCTTTAGCAACGCCTACAGGAGGAACTTCTCCTTACACGATATTATGGAGTAACAATGAGACAACTCAGGATATTTCAGGCTTAATGCCAGGTAGCTATAATGTTACTGTAACAGACGATAATTTATGTCAGAAGTCAACATCTGTAGATGTTAATGTTATTGGAACAGGATCAGTTGCACTGACGGCGAACCAGATCAATTGTTACGGACAAACTGCCAATGCTACAGTAACAATGACAAATGGTATTTCGCCAATAAGTTATCAGTGGTCAGATGGTCAGTCAGGCCCAACGGCTTATGATTTGATTTCAGGAACTTATCATGTGACGGTTATCGATGATCTTGGTTGTGGTGCTGAGGATTCAGTAGTTATAGCACCCGAACCGGCTCAATTGTTCTTTTATATAACAACCCAGTCTGCTGGTTGCACTGGTTGTGATGGTGTAGCTGAAGCAACTGTAAGTGGAGGTACAAGTCCATATAACTATTCATGGTCAGAGGGTAGTTCAGACTTAATTGCGGGTAACTTATGCGGCGATACACCATATTACCTTACAGTAACCGATGCGAATGGATGTTCAATGACTACAGGAACTTATATAGGAAGTCAGCTATTGCCACAGCTTAATGGACAGATTCTTTATGAAGATGATGTATTCAATGCCGGTGACGTTAATATTGAATTATATCACGAAAATTTGGATTCAATTGTTTCCTTTAGCCTGGTTACATCAGTTGATAATAGTGCAGGAGGTGTATTTAGTTTTGTTAATTTATTGCCAGACACTGATTATATGCGATTGGTTGTTAATAATGATTCAGCGCATACAAGTATCACAAATACTTATTATGCCAATACATATTCATGGGATGCTTCTACACCTATTCAATTGGTCTGTAATGATAATACAAATCTGAATATCACCATGTATGAAGTTCCTCCTGTTACTGGTGGTGGTACTGTAAGTGGTTATATCACTTATGGTGATGCAAATTCAAAAAGTGTTGGTGACCCGGTTCCTGGAGCAGAGGTGTACATTGAACAAGAGCCAAATGATGAGCCTATTGCTTCTGATGATACAGACACAACCGGATATTATGCAATTACAAATCTTCCTTTTGGTTCCAACTATGGCTTAGTTGTTGATATTCCCGGATTCCCTCTATTAACAACACATACTGATATTACGATAAGTGATCAGGATACAGTTATTGAGGATATGAATTTCTATGTTGATGAATCATCTGGTTCTATGGGTATTTATGCTGAGAATACAAGTGCTGTTTCGGAATTTTCTGTTTCAGAATTTAGTTTAAGTGTATATCCAAACCCGGTATCCGATGTATTTAATGTTTCTTATCAAACGGAAATTTCAGGTTCTGTGGAGATTGAAGTTCTCGATATTAATGGAAAGCTCATTGAAAGTATTTCCCATGACGATCAGATAAAAGGCAAGTACACAGAGCAAATAGATACGAAGGACTGGCCTGCAAATACATATTTGATTAAATTCAGATTTAATAACAATTACTTTATCAAGAAAATTGTTAAACTGAATTAGAAGTAAGATATGACTAGTCCTAAATAACCATTACAGGTTTAAGGGATTGAAATACAACATTAAGAGGCTGTCTCATAAGGGGCAGCCTCTTTGATAGGGGAACCTATGGATGCCCGATTCTTTTGTTTAGGGCTACTATCGCAATGTAATATCTTAAGCGGCAATCAAAAACATTGCCGGGACCCATTAGGCGAAGAGAGCGTAAACAATCACCATTGTTTGAGGAGAAACGACGAGTTTAGGTGATTGTAGTAAACGAGCCATCAATGGGTGGTAATGTGTTGTGCGCCGCAGCTGTTTTTGCTGCCTTTTGTCAGTATACAAAAGGTAGTCGTGCAACAAGCTATCAAGTTTTTATGCAATACCGAACTTTAATTTTGCGCGAAACACTCCACCGTACTTTAGAGGTAATTTTCGAGTTGAAAAACTATAGTATTTCATGGTTTGTTTTGCAGCGCAACCCGACTGTATTTTTCAAAGCTGGAAAAATACAGAAAAAACAGCTTGCCTGAACCAAAAGCAATCACCCATAACAGCTTCTGGCGCTAAAGTACCAGAACTAGTATGCCTTTGGCATCCTTCAAACAGCTGGTACTTTGTAACGCTTACAGAACCCTATGGGTACCCGATTCTTTTGCTTAGGGCTAATATCGCAGTGTAATCCTTTCGCGGCAATCACAAACATTGCCGGGCCCCATTTGGCGAAGAGTGCGTTTACAATCACCATTGTTTGAGGAGGAACGACGAGTTTTGGTGATTGTAGCAATCGAGCCATTAATGGGTGGTAATGTGTTGTGAGCCGCAGCTGCTTTTGCTGCCTTTTGTCAGCATACAAAAGGTAGTTGTGCAATAAGGCAGGTTCATTTTTACAAAGTGCCAAACTTTAATTTTGCACGAGACACTCCACCATACTTTAGAGTTAAGTTTCGGGTTGAAAAAACAAAAGCTTTTCATGCTTTGCTTTGCAGCGCAGACAGATTTTTATACCAATGATTGAAATAGCGAGTGGCATTGGTGATTTTGCCGGGGCACCCGTAGGTTGAAAAGAAGGTTAAGGAAATGCGTTGTTTGAAGTCACGAAGTGACAAGGTTAGCATTTTTAATTCTTTGAAACCGTTATGGGTCGGTAAAATTGCCGGGCACAAAGGCATTCTTTGCTTCCTTTCTGTGCCAGGCAGAAAGGATGGCGGGCAGTTGCACTTGCCTGACTATAATGAGACAAACCTTTATCTGCACGCAAACTACAACAAAATGTAAGTGGTATGTTTCGGGTAAAAGAGCATTAAAAATTTATCTGCCTTTGGTATGGCTACACTAGATTACATCCTCGTTGCGCTGTGCTAAACGAGGACTAGTTGAGGGGAATTAGTTACAAGATGCTATAGAATGAAAAGGAGTTAAAATTTTATCTCCGTTTTTTTATTTCGTTTTAGCGTATGGTTTTGTTATGAGTTTTGTAAAAAAAAAGACCCCTAAAACAATCTGTTTAGAGGTCTTTTATTTTTAATGTGATTCCGCCAGGATTCGAACCTGGGACCGCCAGATTAGAAATCTGGTGCTCTATCCAGCTGAGCTACGGAACCCAATTTTCAGGACGGCAAATATATAAAATAATTTGGAATTCCAACGATTAAATCTATTTTTGAAATTTCCTTTAATCAAAAATTATTATTATCTTATCGTGTTTTTTTAGTAGTTGATAAAAAAGATAATTCCAATCGTAAATGTAGAGGATTATTACGCGTCTACTATACAGTAAATAAATATATTTAAACTTGGGAATTTAGAGTTTTATTGAAATTTAAATTGTTAATTATGAGAAGAATAGTTGTGTTTCTTGTCTTGATGATGCTTTGTTTATCAAGCCTTTCTTATGCACAGAAAGAAAAATCAACAAAGACTTTGAGAATTATGGGGACCAATACTCCAGTAGTAAAAGAGAAAGTTGTTGAAAAGGAGCTCGGTTCTTATGTCATTGTGAAAGAGATAGAAAGTTTTCCAAAGTTGTATTTTACAGGAGATATTGAATCCGATTTAAATAAATTTAAACATTCAAGGGAGGCATGGATTGAAAACCATCCCAATGACTATAAAAAAATTAAGGAGTTGAAGGTTTCTATTGATCCCGATCCTGCCTTGTTGAAAGAGCTGCAGGAAGAAACAGAGGAACGAGCTTCAGTCGTAGAGGAGATTCGCATTTCAGAATTATCCCATTATCCGGTTTTAAAAGAGAATGCAAGCAAAGAGGATAAACAGAAATTTGAACAGGATGTAGAGTTCTGGAAAACAAATTATCCGGACGAGTATAATAAGACACTGGGAAAAAGAATAGTTAAGTAAAATTTTTATATCAAATAAATACAGCCAGATGAGAAGATTAATATCATTTTTATTGTTATTTATTTCAACAAGTGGTTTTTTAATGGCACAAACAGCCACCATTGGTAGTGGAACCACATCATCATCTACGTATACTCCTTACAGGGGCTTGTGGGAAGATGGTAAGTTTCAGTTTTTATACCTTGCTTCAGAGCTTTCTGCTGCGGGAATGGGAGCGGGCGATGAAATTACTGCATGTGCATTTAATGTGGCAACGGTTTCCAGCAGCCAACCTTATTCAGGGTTTACTATCAGGATGGCACAAACATCTCAGAGTGAATACCTGGCCTCTAATTTTGTAACAAGTGGTTTTTCAACAGTATATCCGGCAACTTCATACAGTGTATCTTCTACAGGATGGAATACGCATACTTTTTCTTCCAATTTTACATGGGATGGAACCAGTAATGTAATTGTCGAAGTTTGTTTTGATAATTCTGGGTATACTTCCAGTGATGCTGTATATTATTCAACAACAACAAACGACAAGATGTGCTACAATGTTGAAGATTATGCTTCTGGTTGTAGTTTGTCTGCAGATGCCAGATACAGTTACAGACCAAATATTCGATTTACCTATACAGATGCAGGTGGACCACCCTCCAATGATGATTGCAGTGGTGCTTTTTCTTTGAATGTAGGTGCAAGCTGCTCTTATACACAATATTCAACAACTGGAGCAACCGATTCAGGAGAATTACCAGCACCCGGATGTGCAAATTATATGGGAGGAGATATGTGGTTTACTGTAACCGTTCCTGCTTCCGGAAATATAACAATAGATACAGAATCAGGTGATATTTCTGATGCTGGCCTGGCAGTCTATTCTGGTTCCTGTGGTTCTCTTTCACTTATAGAATGTGATGATGATGGTGGAGCCAGTACAATGTCTATGATAGAATTAACCGGTCAGACTCCGGGAGCAACTCTTTATGTTAGGTTTTGGGAATATGGAAATGATATTGATGGTACTTTTGGAATATGTGCTTATGAACCACCACCTTCAAATGATGATTGTTCAGGTGCAACTCCTCTAACAGTAGGTTCTTCATGCTCTTTTGAAACATTTTCAAATGCAACAGCAGGTGATTCCGGAGAATTACCTTCTCCAACCTGTAGTAGTTATTTGGGTGGAGACGTTTGGTTTTCATTTGTAGTTCCTGCTTCTGGTGAGGTTTATATTGAATTTGAAACCGGTGATATTACGGATGGTGGAGCTTCCGTTTATTCTGGCTCTTGTGGTTCTTTAACCGAAGTAGAATGCGATGATGATGATGATCCGGCTACTGCAATGCCATATTTTCATCTTACAGGACTTACTCCTTCAGAAACACTCTATATAAGATTCTGGGAATACGGAAATAATAACAATGGAACATTTGGTATTTGTGTGCATGATGCTTACGTAGCGCCACCAGCCAATGATGAATGTTCAGGTGCAATTAGTCTTACATCTGGTACTACCTGTTCATATACATCAGGAGATATAGCAGGAGCAACCGGTTCATCACCAGCAACGGTATGTGTTGGTACAGCCGATAATGATGTTTGGTATTCATTTGAAGCCACTGCAGCTGAGCAGACTGTTACAGTTGATCCATCCACCAGTATGAATGCAGTTGTTGAAGTTTTTTCTGGCACGTGTGGTTCATTAACATCTTTGCAATGTTCCAATGTTGGTAGTGATAATGTTACAGAAACAAATTCATTATCAGGACTTTCAATTGGTCAGACTTATTATATTCGCGTTTATGATTATGATGCAACAGATCCTTTAACTACTGATTTTGATATTTGTGTAATTGAGACACCTACTGGTGCTAATTGTGATAATCCGGAATTAATCTCCTCAGTGCCATACACTAATACGGGAATGTCAACCTGTGGTTTTGGTGACGATTTTGATAATAGTCAGATTACTTGTACAAGTTATTATATGGGAGGGGATGATTTTGTATTTGAGTATACTCCTTCGGCTGATGAAGTAATCAATGTTGCATTAACGAATACAAGCACCTATACAGGTGTTTTTGTGCTGGATGGATGTCCGGATACTTCACCCAATTGTGTTGCTTATAATGAAAATTCAAGTGGAAATCCTTCATTGTCAGGTGCTTCTTTAACTGCCGGACAAACTTATTACATTGTTGTATCAACCTGGCCTTCACCACAATGTACAGATTTTGATATTGCGATAACAACAGCGGTGCCTCCGGCCAACGATGATTGCGATGGAGCGATAGATATTATTTCAGGTACTACTTGTAGTTATACCAGTGGTACTATCATGAATGCTTCAGCTTCAAGTCCGGCTACGGCATGCTCAGGAACTGCTAATAATGATGTATGGTACAGTTTTGTTGCAACTTCCAGTTATCAAACTATTGAAGTGGATCCGTCTACAAGTATGGATGCTGCCATTGAGGTTCTTTCT
>PKSZ01000383.1 GCA_002869425.1 Marinilabiliales bacterium | reverse complement strand
TTAATACTTCCTCTTGTCCTTCAAAACTACATTCCAGTTGTTCTTCAAGCATTTTTTCAATACCAAATCCTTTAGCAATGCCAAATATCATAGCTACAATAGGAACCATCGAAAGTAAAGAATAAAATGTGAGGGCAGATGCTTTCAATTGGCATTTGTCTTCTTTGTAACCCCGAAGAGCCAGTAGAATTACCCTGGCGAAGTTTATTATTCGCGCTTTGCTTTTGGGTAATGAATCAATTCGCTCACGCCATATTCCAAATTTGAAATATTCAATAAGCTTACCAATTCTTGATTTTATTTTTTTTTGATTTTCCATTCCCTGTCAATTAATCAATACAAATATACTGAATTCGTGATATTGGCAATAAGTTATCAAATATGGGAAAGTAAATTATACTTAAAAATACAGCATGTGTGCTTTAAGCATTCCATTGCTTAGCTCAAGAGAAGGAAAGGGGATTTTCAATGCATTCAGGCCTCGGAATAATAGTTTTGTTACCTTTTTTTCAGCAGGAACACTTTTCCAGTCAATATCCAGGCTCAAATAGAATTGTCTTCTTCTTTCAAAATCGGGGATGGGATTTCCTTTGAAACTGCTTATGTTTGAGGGACCACCAGTCATGCCTGTGGCACTATAACCAATTGATATACAAAGCCATTTAGGTATGAATTCTACTCCGGTTGTTTTGTTTAAGTTAACAGAAAACCAGTAGCTTATGCCGTTATAGTCTTTTGCAAATTGTGTTGTTAGGTTGCTACCCAAAGCATCCGGACGGAATTGAGCATAAGCTGAGGGATGAAATGAGTACTTTGGTGTAATAAACTGATCATGGAAAAGGCATTCCTGCCCTGTGTATAAAAGAATTCCGGAAGTATTTGCAATGAGGTCAGACCAGGAAGCACCCCATTCGGCAGATAATCCATCATAAAATTCTATGGATGAAACCATTATCCAGCTACTTAAGGATGCAATCAGTAGTGATTTTTTTCTGTTTTCTGAAGCCCATAAAAAACCGTTAAAAGCAATGCTGTTGATATAGTAAGAAGAGTAAGCATGGCCTATTTTATCCATTTGTAACCATTCGTTACTATCATTAAACCAATGAAAAGATGACTGATCGTAACCCTTATACCAAAGATTATACAGTCCTGTCATTGTTATGCCGTATCCAATGCCTACTCCTGATGAAAAGGCTGGCATCTTATATTTTTCAATAAAGTTAAGTGAATCATTTTGAGCTGAAATGCCCGAAATACAGACTGTCTGAAGCAGTAAGCACAGAATGATTAGCTCTTTTAATCTTATATTTTCATGTGTCTTTTTTTTCACTTTTTTGTATTTGCAGTAAAAGATGTTTTACAACCTAATACAGTTATTTCAAATCAAAACAATTGCTTAAGAATGTAAAGTTAGTGAAATATTTCAAGTCAATTAATAGACTGAAAATCAGAATTAAAATGCACTGGTTTTTGCGTATTTAGAATTCGTCTAATTAGTTGAACTGCATGATAATACAAGGCCTCTTTCACTCTATTTTCTTTAACATATCGCTCTTTGGTAAATGTAGCCGCATAATTTTTAAGTTTGTTAGTGAAGCAAAAATATTAACCTAACTATAAGTAACCCATAATTTTACAAACCATGCGAGTTCAAAGGATTAAAATTGAAGGCGAAATAACATCGCAGGATCAGGTCGACTTATCATTGATCGATCCATTACTTGAGAAGTATAAGAATAAAAAGGGAAATATTATTCCGTTACTTCAGGGAGCTCAGGAGGAATATGGATATATTCCCCGGGAAGTATTTCAAAAGTTGGCAAATGAAACAGGAATTAAACTGAGTGATATGTACGGTGTTGCTACATTTTATGCCCAGTTTAGATTAAATCCTGTAGGAAAGCATATTGTTAAAGTTTGCCATGGAACTGCTTGTCACGTTCAGAATGCAGGAGCAATTACAGATGCATTGCGTGAAACACTCAATGTAGAGGATGGGGAAACCACAGAAGATGGTTTGTTTACTCTCGAATCAGTTGCTTGCTTAGGATGTTGTTCTTTGGCACCCGTTATGATGATCGGCAGCGAAACCTACGGGAAACTCAAAGGCAGCGATGCTGTGAAAGTAATTAAAGAAATTAGAATCAAAGAAAGTAACTAAGAAAAGGATTTGCCATGAAAACGAAACAAGTAATTGTTGGTTTGGGTAGCTGCGGAATCGCTGCCGGCGCCAATAAAGTTTACGAAAAAATAAAAGCGCTTAAAGAGGCTGAGAATTTAGATATTGAACTAAAGAAAACCAGTTGTGTGGGTATGTGTTTCCGTGAGCCACTGGTCGAAGTAATTGATGAAACAGGTTCTTATTTGTACGGAGAAATTGATTAGGCTAAAGCTGTTGAAATACTGGAAGAGCATATTTCAAAAGATGAACCGATTAAGGATTATGTTGTAAAAACAGATCTTTTCGAAACAAAGGATGATGAGTATTTTGATGGTCAGGTGAAGATTGCACTTCGCCATTGTGGTATGATAGATCCTGAAGTATTGGAAGAATATGAAGCTAAGGATGGATACAAGGCATTGAAGAGAATTGCAGAAGAGAAAATTTCTCAGGAGCAGATCATTCAGGATGTTTTGGATTCAGGAATCCGTGGACGAGGTGGGGGAGGTTTCCCAACCGGAATGAAATGGAAATTTGCATTCAATTCAAAAAATGATGAAAAGTATATAATCTGTAATGCGGATGAGGGCGACCCGGGTGCATTTATGGACAGATCATTGCTTGAGGGAGATCCTCATGCTGTAATTGAAGGTATGGTTATTGGCGGTTATGCAATTGGCGCTACAGGTGGTGTAATCTACTGTCGTGCGGAATATCCATTGGCGATCAAACGCTTGAATATTGCACTCGAACAGGCCAGACAAAAAGGATATCTAGGTAAAAATATCTGTGGTATTGAAGGTTTTAATCTCGATATATATGTCAAAGAAGGTGCCGGTGCTTTTGTTTGCGGTGAAGAAACTGCATTGATGGCATCCATTGAAGGTGAAAGAGGAATGCCAAGGAAAAGACCTCCTTTCCCTGCTGAAGCAGGATTGTGGAGAAAGCCTAGTAACATCAACAATGTGGAAACTTTTGCCAATATTCCATGGATTATCCATAACGGACCACAGGCATATGCTAAATACGGAAGTGAAAAGAGTAAGGGAACGAAGGTTTTTGCTATAACAGGAAAAATAAAGAGAGGTGGACTTGTTGAAGTTCCTATGGGAATGACAATCGAAGATATTATTTTTAAACTCGGAGGAGGAATTCAGGACGATAAGCAGTTTAAGGCTGTTCAGTTGGGTGGCCCTTCAGGTGGTTGTATTCCAAAGCATTTAATTCATACAGAAGTAGATTATGATCAGGTAAATGCTACAGGTGCCATTATGGGATCCGGTGGTATGGTTGTTATGGATGAAACAACATGTATGGTTGATGTTGCACGTTTCTTCCTGGATTTTACACAAAAGGAATCCTGCGGCAAATGTACTTTTTGTAGGATTGGAACCATGAGAATGCTTGAAATTCTAACCCGCATTACAGAAGGTAAAGGAAAAGAAGGCGATATTGAATTACTGGAAGAACTTGCTTACCAGATTAAAGATAGTTCATTGTGTGGATTGGGTCAGACAGCTCCAAATCCTGTCCTGACAACCATTAAGTATTTCCGCCATGAATATGAAGCTCACATCAGGGATAAAAAATGTCCAGCACTAAATTGTAAGCAATTGCTTACATACGAAGTTGATCCTGATAAGTGTACAGGATGTACTGTTTGTGCAAAGAAATGTCCTGTTCAGGCAATTGATGGTGAACGCAAAGAAGTTCATTTCATCCGTCAGGACGATTGTATTAAGTGCGGAGACTGCTATTCAAGATGTAAGTTCGATGCAATTAAATTAAGTTAATTACCCAATCAGTAATTTAAAAGTACCGAAAAAATGAGCGAAAAATTAAATATCATATTAAACGGAAAAAAGGTAACAGGTGAAAAAGGAGAAACTATTCTTACTGTTGCCAAGCGTAATGGAATTGAAATTCCAACATTATGCCATGATCCACGCCTGGAACCATATTCTTCATGCTTTGTATGTGTGGTTGAAGTGGAAGGAATGAAAGGATTGCAACCTGCTTGTAGTACAAGAATTAACGAAGGAATGACAATCCATACTCACAATGAAAAAGTAAAAGCTGCAAGAAAAACAGCCATAGATCTTATTGTTAGTAATCACTATGCCGACTGTGTAGCTCCCTGTAAAGAAACTTGTCCTGCAGGTGTCGATGTTCAGGGTTATATTTCTTTAATTGAGAAGGGCTTGTACAGTGAAGCAGTTGCTTTGATAAAGGAAACCAATCCTTTACCAGCAATTTGTGGTCGTGTTTGTGTACGGCCTTGCGAGGCTGCCTGTCGTCGAAATTTGCTTGACGAAGGAACTGGAGTTGGAATTGACTATATGAAGCGCTTTGCAGCTGATTTTGATCTGGCTTCTGCAACCAAGTATATTCCTAAACTGGAACCCAAAACAGGAAAGAAAGTTGCTGTAATTGGAGCAGGACCTGGTGGTTTGGCGTCAGCATGGTTCTTACAGCAAAAAGGACATCAGTGCGATATTTATGAAGGAGCACCTGCTGCAGGTGGTTGGTTGCGTTATGGTATACCAGAATATCGTCTTCCAAACGATTTACTTCAAAAAGAGGTTGACAATGTTACCGAATTGGGTGTAAATATTTTTTACAACAAGAAACTCGGCGATAACCTAAGTTATAAAGAATTAAACGAGAAATACGATGCTACTATTCTTTGCATTGGATCACAAAGAGGAACACTTCTTGGATGTGATGGTGAAGATGCTGATGGTGTATATTCAGGTATCGATTTCTTAAGGAATATGGAAATCACAGGTCAGAAATATGATTTCTCTGGTAAAAAAGTAGTAGTTGTTGGTGGAGGAAATACTGCAATGGACTGTTGTCGTACTTCTATTCGTTGTGGTAGTACTGACGTTAAAGTTGTTTACAGACGTACAGAGAAAGAAATGCCTGCAAATCCAATTGAGATTCACGAATCCAAGTTGGAAAATGTTGAGTATTTATTTCTGAACAATCCTGTTCGTGTGAATAAGGATGAGAATGGAAAGCTAAAATCAATGACTCTTGTGAAAATGGAGCTTGGTGAGCCTGATGCATCAGGTCGTAGACGCCCGGTACCTGTCGAGGGTTCAGAATATGATATTGAGGTTGATTATATCCTGGCTGCTATTGGCCAGAAAACAGAAATCAATTTCCTTGACGATATCAACAAAAATACGGCAAATGGTGAATTGAAACCCAATCGCTGGGGTGATATAGATGCAGATCAGACTACATTGCAAACAGGTATTCCTAATGTGTTTGCAGCAGGTGACGGTGTTACTGGACCGGCAACCTTAATAGAAGCAGTGGGTCAGGCAAAAATTGCATCCAGAAGTTGTCATCAATACTTATCTGGTGAAGAATTAAAGCCTGAACCAAAAGAGTTTATCAGTCGCAAAGATAATTTCAGAGAGCAGACCAAAGACGAATATGTTATCCGTTATCAGCAACAGATGAGGCACGAAATGCCAACTTTAGATCCTGCAAAACGATTGAATTTTGATGAAGTTGAGCTAGGATACGAAAACGAAAATGTTGCAAGAACTGAAGCAAACAGATGCCTGGAATGTGGTTGTGTTGAGTATTTTACATGCGATTTGAAAAAGCATGCCGATGAGTATGGAGCAGAGCAAAATAAGTTTGAAGGCGACTTTAATGAGTATAACCTTGATTTTTCTCATCCTTATATTGAAATCGATAACAATAAATGTGTGCTTTGTTCACGCTGTGTAAGAATTTGTAAGGAAGTTGTTGGTGCAGGAGCTCTTGGGCTTGTAAACAGAGGATTTGATACTTATGTTGCACCTGCAATGGGTGAAAGCTTAACCGAAACAGACTGCGAATCATGTGGTATGTGTATTTCTGCTTGCCCAACTGCAGCGATTTCTGAAAATGTTCTGTTTAAGCCAGGTCCGGTTAAAATGGATACTTTTGATACAGTTTGTAATTTTTGCTCTGTTGGATGCGAGATTACAGTTCACCATAAGGGCGGATTTGTAATGCGTGTAACGGGAAAGAATGGAAATGTAAACAAGGATGGAAACCTATGCAGATTTGGTAAGTTTGGTTATCGTGCAATAAATGATGCAGGTCGAATAACTAAGCCATTGATGAGAGTAAATGGAAAATTTGAAGCAATTTCTTTCGATAAGGCATTCGACGTAATTTCAGAAAAAGTTAAATCAGGTGCGAATAAAAATGCATTTTTTGCTGGTGCAAGATTAAGCAATGAAGATATATATTTGGTTCAGAAACTTGCTCGTCAAGCAGCTGGAACAAACAATATAAGTAGTTTCCATTATTTGTATGGTGGAGAGGCATATGCAAACAATAGTATGGGCAATGTTCCTTTTGATCAGATAAAAGATACAAATAAGGTTTATCTGCTGGGTTCTGAAATTAATATGGATAATGGAGTAGTTGGATTTATGATCAATTCAGCCAATGTTCCTGTTGAACTCATTACAGAAAAAGAAGATAGCAAAATGAAGAAGAAAGTGTCTTCTGTATGCAAGGTAGATTCATATTATAATTTTGTGAAGGCAGCTAACCATTATCTTTTGTCAAATGGAATGGAAAATGCAATGTTCATTGGTGACAATTGTGAAGGGTTCGAAGAATATAAGAAAAACCTTCTTGCAGAGAGTTATGAAGATCTTTGTAAAAAAGCTTGTGGCTGTCAGTGCAAGTGTATCGAGAACTTTGCCAAAGATTACAATAAGGAGCTAAATGCAATTATTGTATTCTCTGAGAAAGAAATTTCTGCAGCAACAAGCAAGGAGCTTTTCCACTTAGCTATGATTACAGGAAAACTAGGCAAAACAGCAAATGGCCTAGTATCTCTGAAAGAAAAGAACAATGCACAAGGTATTTTTGATATGGGAGCAAGGCCTTACACAGGTGTTGGTGGTCAGTGCCTTGAAAATAAGGATTTTGCCGCTAAGTTAAAGCAGGTTTGGAAAATGGATGCTATGCCGGCAAAGATTGAGGCTTGTATGGCAGATAAGTTCGATAAGGGTGAGTTTAGCAACCTGTTTATTTTTGGTGAAGATCCTGTGGGTTGTGCTGTAGATAAGAATGACATTGAAAACAAAATAGCGAAAGCGGATTTTGTAATGGTTCAGGATTATTTTATGACAGCTACTGCCGAAAAGGCTGACCTTATTTTACCAGCCTCATTACCATATGAAATGGATGGAAGCTTTACAAATACCCAAAAAGTTATTCAGGAATTTGAAAAAGGAATTGAACCTGCTTGCGAGTTAGATTCCACTCAGCAAATTATCGGAATAATGAAAAAGCTTGGTGTTAATGGTATTGCAAATTCAGCTGAAGCAAAAATGGAAGCAATTAAATTATTG
>PKSZ01000260.1 GCA_002869425.1 Marinilabiliales bacterium | reverse complement strand
GCATCAGTAGAACTGGTAACCATCGCCTGCAGCTGGTCTGGTTCATTTACAACAAAGCTATAACTATCCAGACAAAGGTTTGTATCTACAACCTGCACGGAATAACTTCCTCCAGATAAGCCTGATGCAGTATTTCCAACCTGGCCATTACTCCAATTAATAGTATATGGCTCTGCAGGAGGATTCGAATCATCAAAACTTATAGTAGCCGTTCCATTTGAAAAGCCTGCGCAAGTAACATGTGATACTGCAACACTGGTAATTTCTGGACCGTCAAGATTACTTACATCAACAAGTGTATCTGTCTGGCAACCATTCTGATCTGTTACAGTTACTCCATAAGTACCAGCAGCAAGATCACACTCTGAAATTGAATTACCTCCGGCAAAACCCCAATCGAACTCATAACCTACAGTTCCTCCATTAAAAACTATTTCGGCACATCCATCGGCATTACCACAAGTTGCATCTGTAATTATAACATCTGCAATCTGAAGTAAAGGAGGTTCAATTACATCTGCACATGCAGAAATTGTACAACCGTTATTATCTGTTACTGTAGCGCAATAGTTTCCATCACACAAACTGGTAGCCATAAAGTTTGTCTGGAAATTACTCCATAATACAGAATAAGGAAACTGACCTCCACCTGAAACAGCATTTAAAACTCCATTACAATCACCATAACAAGCAAGAGAATCATCCTCTATGGTTAAAGTTAATGGCGGTGGTTGACTAATTGTTATACAAGTATCTATATTACAATTATAATTATCAGTAACAGTAAGACAATAAGTATCTGCAGCAAGGTTTCCAATGCTTGAACTTGTTCCTATCAATTGTCCGGAATCATTCGCCCACAAGAAATCATAACCCGGGGATCCTCCTACCACAATTGAATTGATTGTTCCATCTGTATCTCCAAAACAAAGATTATCCTGGAAAGTTACAGACTGGAACTCCATTGGAGTTGGTGAAGAAACCGTTACACATGCTGTTTGCTGACAACCCACGCCATCCGTAACTGTTACACAGTAATTGCCTGCAACCAATTGAAATGCAGTATCAGTGAGCTGAGCATTTGCATTCGCTCCCCATTCATAATAATAACCATTGGTTACGTGCGGAGTTCCTCCGGAAACATTATAAACAAAGGCCTGACCATCCTGGGTATTAAAACATGATGAAGCAATACTTCCTACGGCCATTGTTAATTCAGCAGGTTGAGAAATCGAAATATTCTGAAGAATATTACAGTTATTTGCATCTGTTACTACAACAGAATATGATCCACTTCCCATACCTGTATTTAAAGAGTCGGTTTGATTGTTTCCGCCTCCATTCCATTGATAACTATAAGGTGACGTTCCACCATAAGGTACAACACTTGCCCATCCATTAGTACTGTCATAGCAAGCTGGATCCTGAGTAAAATAATTCAAACCCAGAGCATCTGGTTCAGTGATTTCAACAGACAATGAAGCAATACAATGATTTGCATCGATAACTGTTACCGTATAATTTCCTGCAGTTAAATTACTTTCAATAGCATTTGTTCCTCCACTGCTCCAGATATAATCATAAGGAATGGTTCCTCCAGTTACTGAAACTGTTGAAGAGCCATTGTTACCTCCGTTACATAATATATGAACAACCGTATCAATAACAGCTACCGGACCTGCAAGATTGGCAACCGTGTATGTATCTGTATTGCTACATGATTTAGCATCTGTAACAGTAACAGTATATGTTCCGGCTGGAATATTAGCAAGCGTATCTCCTGATGATCCATTGCTCCATTCAACAGTTAAGGTGCCAGTACCTCCACTGGTTACTAAAGACACAGAGCCATCAGATTGTGAGCAGTTTGCATCAACAATAGCACTTTGAATCTGGATTGGATCTGGTTGTGTAACAGAATCGCATCCTGTAATTATACAACCATTTGCATCGGTTACCGTTACACAATAATAGCCATAACCTACAGATATGCACTGTGTATTTCCTCCATTGCTCCATAAATATGAATAGTTCGTAGTTCCTCCGGTAACATTTGCACAAATACCTCCATTCATACCACCGTGGCAATCAGGCTCACTGGATGGTAAGTCTAGAGTTAATGGTAAAGGTTCACCAATAACCTGAGAAGCAGTTGCGGTACAACCCCAATGATCGGTAACAGTTACATCATATGTTCCACCACCTAGGCCTGTTGCTGTCTGATCTGTTCCTCCTCCTGTCCAATTGTATGTAAATGGAGAAGTGCCTGAGCAAGATACGGTTACCCATCCATCAGAAGCACCAGCACAACTAACATCTTCATAACTTGAAATGGTAGCAATACCTCCGGGTGCATTTGGCACTGTAACCTGGTCTGTTCCTGTACATCCCAGTATATCTGTTACAGTTACAGTATATGGACTACCGGCAGCACTTAAACCACCAACAGTATCCTGATTAAGAGGAGCTGTTCCTCCTGACCATGCATATGTATAAGATCCGGTATTGCCTCCTGATGCACTTATCACCTCAGCACCACCATCAGCAAGATCACAATGGGCTGTGTATGCTTGTGCAGAAACTACAATAGCATCAGGCTCTGCAACAGTACCTGTTACTATTACTGAACAACCATTCTGATCTTCAACAGTAACTGAATAACTTCCTGCTGAAAGTCCCGTAGCTGTTGCTGATACTTGACCAGAAGCATTTGCATCCCACAAATACGTATATCCTCCTGCACCACCGGTAGGTGTTACAGTTAAAGAACCATCAGAATAGCCATTACATGTTGCATCAACAGTATTGGTAATGCTAGCCTCAAGCAGTGAAGGCTCTGTTATTGTAACTGTCGTAGTTGCCCCACAAAGATTAACATCCGTAACAGTTACTTCATAAACACCGGCAGATAACCCAGTTGCTATATTTGTTGTTTCAGAACTTGTAACATCACCTGTTCCCCAATTATATGTATAGGATGCGGTTCCCCCTGAAACTTCTACTGTTGCATCACCATCATTTCCGCCATTACAGCTCACATTTGTACTTGAAGTAATGCTAGCCGACATACCACCAACATCTACAACTGTACCTGAACCACTTATGGTACAACCATTATTATCTGTAACATCAACAGTATATGTTCCGGGAGAAAGATTATTTTCTGTTGCATCAGTTCCTCCACTTGACCATAAATAATCATAATTGGTAACACCACCTGTAACAGTAGCAGTTGCAGATCCCAGTGTGCCGCAATTGGCATCAACTGTTGAAACAGAAATTGAAAGTGCAGAAGGCTCAGTCAATGTTTCACTTGCTGAAGCAACACAACCATTATCATCAGTAATGACAACAGAATGTGCACCTGCACATAAACTGGCTTCTGTATCCGTAGTGTTGGCAACCGCTGAGCCCGCACCATTTCCATCCCAATTGTAAGTATAAGGAGAATTTCCGCCAGAAACAGTTACCGTCATATCACCTGTGCAGTCGCCATTACAAAGAATATCTGTATAGCCTGTAATGGAAGCACTAGGCCCTGTTAAATCATTAACATTAACAGAACTTGTTGCAATACAACCATCTGCATCTGTAACGGTTACATCGTAAGCTCCAGCTGCAATATTTGAATTTGTACTTGTTGTAGTTGAAATGATTTCTGAGAAACTATTGCTCCAATCAACAGAATAATCTGCTACTCCATTGGTAATTGTTACTGTAGCAGAACCGTCTGCCTGACCACAATTGGTACTGATTGATGAAGTTGCAAGGGTCATTTCCGGTGGTTGTGACACATTATATGTTTCAACATAAACACATCCGATTGAAGCATCATCGGATACAGTAAATGAATAGGTGCCTGCGCAAAGTCCTGTAATATTTTGAGTTGTTTCCGTATTGCTCCATGCATATGAGAAGTTACCAGAACCACCTGATACACTCACAACATGTGCTTCACCTGTACATATTCCATAACAAGTAAGGTCTACTGTTGCCGGCACTATACCAATTGCTGCTGGTTCTGAAATAGTTACAGTTTCTGTAGCTGTACAGTTCAGGTTGTCTGTTACCGTAACCGTATATGTCCCAGCTGACAATCCTGTTGCTGTGGAAGTTGTTTGTCCATCTGACCATTCCCAATCTGTAAAAACACTTGAACCTGCTGCTCCACCAGCTGCTGCTACAGCAACTATTTCACCGTCGCTATAGTCATTACAACTTGCATCGCTTGGTGTTAATGCAAGCGTTGGTAAATCGTATATTGTTACATTCATACTTACAGAATGCGTACATGCTCCGGAAATAGCCGTTAATGTAACATTATAAATTCCGGGTGCAGTATAATTCCATGTTGGATTCGGATCAGTACTATCGGTAGTACCATTGCCATCAAAATCCCATGTATAACTTGTTGCACCTGTTGATGAATTTGTAAACACAACCGAATTTCCGGATGCATCATAACATTGATTCTCTACATATGAAAAAGCAGCATTAACAGAACCTGATCCATTAACATCGACTGAATTCACTGCAGTACAACTATTGGCATCTGTAACAGTTATAACATAACTACCTGCCGATAGTCCTGTAAAAGTTTCACTTGATGACTGATTAGATTCATTTACTCCTGCCGGCACAGAAACATAGGAATAGTTTGCTGTTCCTCCGGAAACGGAAGACGAAATGGTACCGTCTGCTAAACCACAGTTTTCATCTGTTGAAGTAAAATTCACCGTCATTTGTGCAGGTTCATCAACCGTTGTTGTAAGATAAGCTTCACAACCTTCAGCGTCTGTAACTGTTACATTATATTCATCGGCACACAAAGAAGAAATTGTATTTGATGAAAGACTTGAACTATTTGTATTATCAGAGTATGTTCCAGCAGTATTTTCCCATACATAATCAAACTGAGCTGTTCCATTTGTAACTGCAACTGTTATCTGACCATCACAGTTATGGTAACATTGTGCATCGATAACTGTTGGTGTTAATGTCATTCCAGGAGTTACCTCAATGGTTATGGTGGTATCGTATGTACATCCAAAATCATCAGTTACCTCGTACAAATAATCGACATCTCCTACTGAAGTTGGACATGCTGTTGCAGGATTTGTGCCACTTACTCCTTCACCAGACCAGGATTCTGACACAATAGACGGAGTGAAACCCCACAATGCAGGATAAAGAGAAGGATCAAAATTGATTCCCCAGCTAAAGATATATCCATCGTCAGAGCCCATATCATCTTGAATATGAATAGTCCAGGTTCCATTCAATGGACAACCAACCAAACCATTAAAATCACCTTCTGGAACATAAGTATCTGACGGTGTTGGTACACTCATCGTTGTTGCAGCATCAGTTATTGTTCCATTTCCACTCGTTGGGTCAAAACAATAGTCATATCCAACACCTGGACCTGAAGTCACATCATCAATGGCTTCTCCAAGAAATGCAGCCAAACTCACTGCATTATTTCCATCAAATAAATCTGCTGTTTGACCATTTGGACATTCAATATAAGCAATCAGATCACCAATATACGAATGTTCAATATTCATACAAATGGATTCAATATCTGATGCAGATGTTACTGTTTGACCAGGAGTAAACTCATCGAAATTAAGATCTGTAGTATACCAAACACCTGTTCCATCAGGAAGATATGTTTCCCCAGCTAAAGTTGCTCCTGTAGGTTGACTCCATGGAGTTGGTGTTACTACTCCCGTAATATCTGTACAAGCACCAGCACAAATAGTGAAATCATCGGCTGTTGTACCTGCAAATACAGGTGTAGTAGAAACTCTAACCCTATGACCAATATCATTTGCACTGGTTCCTCCCTGTACATCCGTAATGGTTAAATCCACATCATAACCCCCGGGATCTGCATATGAATGGGTTACGCTGGTAAGGCCAACCCCAGATTGGGTATCTCCATCGCCAAAATCCCAGGTAAAAGTAGAAGTTGCATCACTTTGTGTATAGGTTGTGCCATTATCAGGATAATCACCATGCGCATTAAAAGTAACACTTGCACCGGGACAAATATCTGTATATCCACCAGATGCAGCAGGATTTGTTCCATCGAGTACAGCAATTATCTGCTGTGGAGCAATCCCATTATCCCAACATGCAGTTGCCTGCAAGGTTATAGTAATCCCATCTGAATAAAGATCTTCATCCCAGGAGGATACTGAAACTGTAGTACCATTGATTGTCTGACCATTTAAATCAGCATAATCATTGGCTCCGTCGCACATTCCATAATACCAATTTCCACCAACATTCCAATCCATTGAGTACCAATCCGGACACCAACTCCCAATTGTAGCATCCAAAGTCACACTTGTAAAAACAGCACCCGAAGGAGCACAACTGAATGTTATTGAAGCAACAGTTGGATCATCATCATAACACGAAGCACTAACAGATTCGAAACAACACTCGATTGCTTTGTCAGCACCTCCCTTTAAAACAGGATTTGAAAAAGTTTTGGTTACAACTCTTTCTGATCTTTCAATCAAATCTATTCCCAAAGTCTGGAAAATACTTACAATGTCTTCCTTCTCAATGTAGCTTTCAACTTTCATTTGACAATAGCTTAATTCATCTAAATTCAATACTTCTATAACCCCTGGGACACTCTTAATATGTTGAAGTAACGCATCCTTATCTGGATTTTTAAACAGATTTTGAGGTCGAACAATAATCAATTTACCGTTTTCTGATACTTTTTCTTTATAGAAAAAAGAATCCATGTTTTGTGCGCTTGCACCAAACGAAAACATTGTCAATAATAAAACTGACAATAAAAATGATGTAACATTCCTTGACGATTGAGCAGTAGTCATTGTATTCTTTGTTTAATTAACAAACAGAAAGTTAGAAATAATTTTGAGAATGACAAACATCTAAGTGCAAACTAATTGCTATATTTTAAATTACTTCTATTCAATTGACGGATCGAGAATGGTAACTGAACCAATCCTCCTGTCTTTATTACCATATTTGTCTATGGTAACCACCTTAAAAGTATATACACCCGGTGCGGCAGATTTATTTGTCCCCTTAATCTTGCCATCCCATTTCTTTTCCGGATTACTTGTTTCAAACACCAGCTGTCCCATGCGATCATAAACCAGCATAGTGAATTTATAATCCTGTAAGCCAACGCCTTCAGGACCAAAGTAATCATCAATTCCATTCCCATTGGGTGTAAATGCAGAAGGCATATAGTATGGATGTACAATTTTCACCTTCACACTTTTCTCAACCATATCGTAACAACCATTCAGACTATACGCTATTAGCTTTACTTGTTTTTCCCCATTATAATTAAAAATATGAGAAGGATTTTCGTTGATAGAAAACTCCTCTCCGTCTTTTAACCATTTCCAATTGTAAGAACCCTGAGAACGATTATAAAAACTATGTGTATAACCATCCTCTTCGTATATAAAATCAGCAACAGGAGACTCCAGTACCTGTATTTCCTCACCTTTATCCACAACCAAACCTTGTGAATCCCCTTTGTAACACACTTTCAAT
>PKSZ01000364.1 GCA_002869425.1 Marinilabiliales bacterium | reverse complement strand
TTAAGCATCGTAGATTACATCCTGCTGTCGATAAGCTAAGAACCTCTTTCGATGGATAAAAGTGATATAATGGTTTTTTTTCGATAGGGTCGGTATGTATTGCGCAGACTTTTCCAAAGGCAGTATTGAGAAGAGTGCCTCCAATGTTTTTTCTTGTTCGGCAAATGCCCGTCTGTCCCTCAGTAAGATTGCACTTGTGAGGGCAAAGATTGCAAATAACATTATTGTTGTTCCTTGTATAGAAAGAGGCTTCTTTGTGTGGTTTATGATTGTAAATAGTCTTCATTTTTGTCTCGTTTTTGTAACTTTACAAAACAGCATGTATGGCTAAGTTACAATATATTGAAAACACGTAAACAAATATTTGCAATATTGTTATTTCTGTTCATGCAGACAGGAAGTAATTCTCAAACTGAGAGAATACAATTAAATGAGGGAAATACTATGAGTAAAAAAAATCGAAAGCCTGTTTTTGCAGGGCAGTTTTATCCTTTACATAAAGAAGAGCTAAATCAACAACTGGATTTATATTTTAAACAAGCAGATAAAATTGATGTAAAGAACATCAGGGCTGTAATCGCTCCGCATGCCGGATATGTGTTTTCGGGACAGGTTGCGGCATCTGGTTATAAACAGTTGGATACAACAAAACAGTATCGTAATGTATTTATACTTGCTTCCAGCCACAGGTATGCCTTTGGCGGAGTGTCGATATATTCGAAAGGAAATTATGTAACACCTTTGGGAGAGGTTGAAACAAATATGGAAATTGTTGATTCTCTTTTGGATTATGATATCATATATTCGAAAGATGAAATTCATGAGGAGGAGCATAGCCTTGAAGTACAATTGCCCTTTTTGCAAAAGATATATGGTGAAAACCTGAGAATTGTTCCTCTTGTAATAGGAGCAAGTGATGCATCGGTTAGCAAGAGGCTTGCCGAAATTCTTCAACCATATTTTACGGAAGAAAATTTGTTCGTTATCAGTACAGATTTCTCACATTATCCTGGTTATACAGATGCTGTTAATGTGGATGAGTTGACTGCAAAGACTATTTTGAAAAACAAACCTAGTGAACTTCAGAAGCTTTTGAGAGATCATAAAAAAATGAATATGCCTGGATTAGCAACAGGAATGTGTGGATGGTCCTCAGTTCTCACCTTATTATATTTATCATCAGTAAATGAAAGGTATACATATGATTTGGTTGAATACAGGAACTCAGGAGACATAAGTGGAGATAAAACCAGGGTAGTGGGGTATTGGTCAATCGTATTAACTGAAACCACTCATCCCAGTAGTGAATTTAAATTGTCAGAATCATCAAAAAAGCAACTTTTAAACCTGGCTAGGAAAACCATTGAAATGTATTTGGATAAAGGTGAGAAAGTAGTGCCCGACCCGGGTACTTTATCGGATGAAATAATAATAAAATGTGGTGCTTTCGTTACGTTGCATAAGAACGGTAAATTAAGAGGATGTATTGGTCGTTTTACTGCTGATGAGCCATTGTATTCAATTGTGCAGGAGATGGCAATTGCTGCAGCCACAAAAGATTCTCGTTTTCCAACGTTAAAAATGGATGATATGGAAGATGTAGAGATTGAAATTTCAGTATTAAGTCCAATGAAAAAGATTGAAACAAGTGATGACATTGAACTTGTGAAACACGGGATTTATATTAAAAAGGGTTTTAATACAGGAACTTTTTTGCCACAGGTAGCAGCTGAAACAGATTGGAGTAAAGAAGAGTTTTTAGGTCATTGCTCCAGGGATAAAGCAGGACTGGGCTGGGAAGGATGGAAAACAGCTGAAATGTATATTTATACTGCAACTATATTTGCAGAAAATGATTAAACGGAAGATTAGTAATGAGTAAAAAGCGAGGAGATCAGTTGTTATATTCGGTGCTTGAGGAGCTGAATATAGAATATAAATACCAGGAGCATCCGGAAGCACCAACTGCAGATGATGCAATACAATATTGGTCGGAATTAAATTCCACACATTGTAAGAATATATTTTTTAGAAATCACAAAGGTAATCGGCATTATCTTGTTGTTTTGAAAGCAGAAAGGATGTTGAATATAAAAGATCTGGAGCAAAGATTGAAGCAAGGAAAATTGAGTTTTGCTTCAGAAAAACGTCTTGATAAATACCTGGGGTTAAAACCTGGATCGGTAAGTGTTTTTGGGTTGGTTCATGATAAGGACAGCCATGTTTATATATTTTTCGACAAGGCTTTGGAAAATGCAGAATATTTAACTTTTCATCCCAATGTCAATAATGCTGCAATTGTAATCTCCAGAAATGATATGATACGATTCCTGAATTATACAGGCAATGCTTATGAATTTATTAATATGTATGATTAACCCGAGCAAGGATTAATTAAAAACCAAACGAAATTTAATTGCTTTCTTCAGGAGCAATCAATTTGAATCCCTGACCATGCACATTGATAATTTCAATGTTTTCGTCTTCTTTAAGGTGTTTTCTTAATTTGGTAATATATACATCCATGCTCCTCGCATTGAAATAGTTGTCGTCTGCCCAAATTGCTTTTAGTGCAAAATTCCGTTCCAGAATTTTGTTTTTATTTAAGCAAAGTAATTTTAGCAGTTCAGCCTCTTTAGTTGTGAGCTTAGAAGAGGAACCATCTTTTTCGATTAATCTTTTGTTGGAATCAAAAGAATAAATTCCGATTTGAAAAATTGTTTGATTTTCATCTGTTTCACCTTGCCTTGTGCGTCTTAAGATAGCTTCAACTCTAAATAGCAGTTCTTCCATGCTGAAAGGTTTTGTTATATAATCATCACCCCCTGACTTAAAACCTTCAAGAACATCATCTTTTAAAGATTTTGCTGTTAAGAAAATAATAGGAATTTCATTGTTTATAACCCTTATTTCTTTTGCAAGTGTGAGGCCATCTTTATGTGGCAGCATGATGTCAAGGATGCATATATCATATTGATTTTTCATGAAGGCTTTATACCCCTTTTCACCATCGCTAAATAGTTCTGCTTCATATCCTTTTACATTCATATACTCTTTAAGCAATGAACCCAGATTTTCATCGTCTTCTACAAGTAAAACTCTTTTTTTTATTTCCATGACCATATAATTTTATTCATTACCATAGGGTAGTATTATCTCAAATTTTGTTCCTTTATTGATCTCGCTTTCGGCTTTTATCTTTCCACTGTGCGCATCAATGATTTTTTTAACATAGCTTAACCCAAGTCCGAAGCCTTTCACATCGTGTACATTTCCTGTAGGTACCCTATAAAATTTTTCAAAAATACGTTTCAGGTTTTCTCTGGAGATACCTATACCATTATCCTGAATGGCGACATAAATGCCATTCCTATCATCGTGTGTCGAAATGCTGATTTCCGGATTTTTCTTACTGTATTTTACGGCATTGTCCAAAAGATTGACTATAACATTTGTGATGTGAAGTTCGTCAGCAAAGATATGATGTTTTTCTGCTTCTAAGTTTTGTTGTAATTGTCCATTTCTTTTTGAAATCTGAATTTTGAAATTTCCAGCTGCAGACTTGATGATCTCATGAATGTCTAGTTCGCTGATTTTCAACTTCATATTCCCCTTTTCAAATATTGCAACTTGTAATACTTTTTCAACTTGATATCCTAGTCTTTTGCTTTCTTCATCTATGATTCTGGAAATGTTGTCAATGTTTTTTAAATCGCTCGACAGGCTTTTGTCTTTAAGCATTTGAGATGCAAGTGATATGGTTGAAATGGGAGTTTTTAACTCATGTGTCATATTGCTAACAAAGTCACTTTTCATTTCAGAGAGTCGTCTTTGCCTTAAAATGATATAGAGGGTGTATGTAAAGGCCATAATAATTACAAGCGTGAGCGTAAGAGACATGCCTCCAATGAATAACAAGGATTTTGTTATGTATCGTTGCTTTTTTGGAAAATATATTGATAAATGATTGGGGTTGGCCAGAATATCATTTGGAAACAAGCGGCATGAATAAATATCAGAGTTACTGTCAGGATTGTAATTTTCAGAGGAAGAAATAGACGAAACCTCATCCTTAAAAACAGAATATTCATAAGGTAATTCAATACCAACATTGTTTAATTCTACATTAATTATTGAATCAACAGATTCAAGTTTTATGCGTTTGTCAAGCGACCTGTCCGTGTTCATTAGTTTGTTAATGATGGTTTCAACAAAGTCGGCTTTGTTGCTTACGTTTTTTTTGAAATGAGTTTGAAGTTCTTTGCGTGAGTAAATATCTTTAATTTCTTCGTCGAAGGAATCAATTTTTTTTGTATTGTTGTCCTTTCTATAAATAAGCGAGTCTCCTGAATATACAGTAAACTTAGTGTTTACATCTAGTGAATCGCCTTTTTGTATCATAAGTATTTCTTCTCCAAGCGAAATATTTACATCGAATTGTTCATTGAGTTCTCCTTTATTTAGGTAAAGCATTTCATTACCATTGTTTAATAATTCATTGGGCATGTCAGAGGAGATTTCACTGCTGATTTCAAGAAGAACTTCTTGGGTTTCTATTTGATGCGAAATATGATCCATGGCTTTGTTTACCATTTGGTCAAATTGATCATTTTTTACTTCTACTGCATTTTTTATCCAGTATGTTTGTAAAACAATAAGCCCAACTAAGGTTATGTTCATAATACCAATCAGAATCCATATGAATTTTCTGCTCATAGAACAAATATAATACTTACCTTCTTTTGTAAGTAGCTGGATTAACAATCTTTAACACTTGTTAAATCCAGTTAACGTAATTCGAACTTAACTTTGTCTTGACAAAGCGAAAATCGAAAGATATTAGCGTTCTCAAAAGTGGTTGTTTTATTTGGTTAAAAGACAGGGGGGAATTTATCTCTCCTGTTTTTTTCTGTTTCAATATTTCATATCTTTATAAACAAAACATTATTATAAGTGAAAAAATCTCATAAGCTTAAGCTAACGCCGGAGTATTCATTTAGTATGATTGGTATTTCCTCGCATGAAAATGATTACAGGTTAAGTTGGGCTCTCAACAAAGCGCTGAATATCGAATTGAGAAAGACCGATAATTACGATGTAATAACCAAAAAATCTCCGGTTAAGCAATCATTCTCGAAGTATACATATGTTGATGAGACTTCGCAGTTGGATTATATCCTGATAGCCAATAGTTGTGAAAATGGTTATCTCATGGAAGAGTATAAGAATTTGGATTATGTGTTTCTGATTTCTCAGGATTTTACTCAAGAAGAAAAACAAAAGTATTTACAATTGGTTAAATCAGCAGGAGTAATTCATCTTGCAACATTTGTAGATATTGAATCCTTGAAATCGAAATACAAGCTAATATTTTAAGAATACTGCTATGAAAATTAATTTTAAGCTACTGAAAAGTATAGTTGAAACAGCTGGTGTTTCTGGCTTTGAGGGAAGAATCAGGAAGCTGATTCAAAAAGAAATTGAGCAATATGTAGATGATGTTTCAATTGACAATATGGGTAATCTAATTGCTTTTAGAAAAGGAGAAAGTGATAAATCCGTGATGTTGGCAGCACATATGGATGAAATAGGTTTTATTGTAAATCATATTGATGATAATGGATTTCTGCGGTTTCATCCTTTGGGTGGTTTTGATCCCAAAACGCTTACAGCACAGCGTGTTGTGGTTCATGGTAAGAAAGACCTGATGGGAGTTATGGGAGCAAAGCCTATTCATGTAATGAAACCGGATGAAAGAAAGAAGAGTGTTGAAATATCCGATTTTTTCATTGATCTGGGATTGCCAAAGAAGGAGGTAGATAAATATGTGGATAAAGGGAATTCAGTGAGTCGATGTGGTGATTTAATTCAACTTGGAGATTGTGTTAATGGTAAATCCCTTGATAACAGGATTTCTGTGTTTGTTTTGATTGAAGCATTGAAAAAGCTGAGCAAGAAAAAGTTACCCTTTGATTTATACGCTGTTTTTACAGTACAGGAAGAAGTAGGCATTAGGGGAGCTCAGGTTGCAACACAAGCTATTCAACCTGATTTTGGATTGGCTATTGATACAACCATTGCATATGATGTTCCCGGTTCGGTGGC
Organism: Marinilabiliales bacterium; assembly: GCA_002869425.1. Taxonomy (GTDB): domain Bacteria; phylum Bacteroidota; class Bacteroidia; order Bacteroidales; family BM523; genus BM523. The sequence continues at coordinate 1,465 of PKSZ01000364.1, read as the reverse complement.
ACATGAACAGGTGACAGTACTTGGTGACGGACCTGCAATTAAAATAATGGATTCGTCAGCAATTGCCGATTACAGGATGATTGATTATTTGAAGACAGCTGCAAGTGAACAGAAAATTAAGTATCAGGTTGAATTATTACCTGCAGGAGGTACAGATACAGCAATGGTTCAACGGATGACAAAAAGTGGTTCTATCGCAGGTGCTGTTTCAATTCCAACCCGGCACATACATCAGGTTATAGAATCATGTCATACAAATGATGTAGGAAATGCAGTTAATTTAATTGTTGAAGCGGTATTGAAAATGGATCAGTATAACTGGCTTCATCAATAGGTTTTAATTTTCAATTAAGGAATTGATAATTTTTAGCAAATTGTTTTGATGAGCTTTTAGTGAATATTTTTCCTCTACCAGTATTTTTCCTTTTTTACCCATTTGTACCCTCTTTTCTTTAGAATCGATTAAGGTAGATATTTTTGAAAACCATTCATCTTGATTGTTGGCGAGATATCCGTTTTCACCATCTTTTATTAATTCAGTATTTACTCCCACAGGAGACATAATGGCAGGTATTTCAAGAGCCATATACTGTAAACCCTTGAATCCGCATTTTCCTTTACTCCAATCATCATCTGGCAAAGGCATTATTCCAATGTCAATATCTTGTAAGTCCTTAATTTCTGTATCAATATTCCATTTACAGGAAACAATTTCAAGTTCTTCGTTTTTATAATCAGCATCTACAATTACTTTGAAGCGAACCTTGGAACCGTATTTGTCTTTTATTTTTTTCAATACGGGTATTGCAATGAAGAAGTGCTTTAAAGTTGTAGATGAGCCTGTCCACCCAATACAAATACTTGATTTTTCATGATTTGTTGAGGGTGTATGGTAGTTGGTATCAATAACAGTGGGGAAAACAATAGTGTTTTTGTTTAGTTTTCTTGCATAATCTGCCAAATATTGATTGCCGGCCAATACAAATCTGGACATGGTTATAATATTCGCTGTTTTTGAAGGTGTTTTTAGCCATTTAACAGCTACGTTACCTTCGGATACATCTCTAATCCATATGGCATCATCGAAATCGTATATAACATTTTTGTTTTTTCTTTTGAGGATTTTTTCAAAAAGGAGTGTTCCCAGCATGTAGGCTTCTCTGTATACAATAACAGCATCAAATTTGTGCGCTTGGTTAACGCTTTTCCACCTTTTAAAAAAGCTCTTCAAAAGAATAGAGGCTTTCCCCAGATAATTCCCTTTGCTGTAGAATATTCTGTCATCTTTTTCAGAAAGCAGGAAGGAATGTTTGATTTTGTATCCGTTTTTCTGCAGGAAATTAATAAAAAGTTCAAAGCGAAATCTTTGCCCGGGAGACCTTTTTAACCTATGGTGAGCGATGTATAAGATGTGCCTTTTTTCTGAAAGTATATCATTAAAAAGATTGATATATTTTTCTTTTTC
>PKSZ01000050.1 GCA_002869425.1 Marinilabiliales bacterium | reverse complement strand
ATGGTTTGGATGAAATGGATAACAAAATTCTTCAAACCATTATCGACAAGTTTTCGGGAGGTCCTGTTGGTATTTCAACCATTGCAACAGCAGTAGGTGAAGATGGAGGAACCATTGAGGAGGTGTATGAGCCATTTTTAATAAAGGAGGGATATATAAAAAGAACACCAAGAGGAAGAGAGGCAACTGAGCTTGCATACAAACATTTGAATAAAATTCATCCACAAAAACCGGGTTCTTTGTTTTAATTTGATGACAATTAGCAATCCAGACAATATTCAAAAGGCAATAGAATTTGCCTCCCTAAAGCATAAAAGTCAAAAAGTGCCTGGCTCGGATGAGCCCTATTTGCAGCACATAATGTTGGTTACTTCTGAGGTATTGATGATTTCCGATGGCAAATTTGATAAGCAGAAAGCTGTTATGTGTGCAATACTACATGATATTCTGGAAGATACAAATACAGAATATAGCGAGTTAGTTGTGCGTTTTGGAGATAATGTCGCCAAAGGTGTGTTGGCATTAACAAAAAATGAGAAACTACCTCATGAGGAAAGAATGAATGATTCGCTTCATAGAATTTATGCAGAAGGAAGGGAGGTTGCAATTGTGAAAATGGCAGATAGAATATCTAATCTTCGAAAGCCACCTGAATTTTGGACGTTGGAAAAGAAAATGAAGTATAGAGACGAAGCAGCTCTTATATATGAGAAATTATCTGGCTTCAATGCGAATATTGCAAAACGATTACTGAGTAAAATTAATGATTATGAAGCTTATATTGAATAGTAATATATTTGTTTTATTCATTTTTGTTTCTTGTATGCCTACTGGAAAGGATGTTGCAATTGATGATACGTTTCCCGACAGTAGTGATTATATTAAACCTACGGCATCTAAGGTTAAAGACTCTTTATGTGAATCGGAATTGATGATCACAAATAATGGTCTGGCACATGGATGGGGATATGTGCTTTCTGCACAAGTCATCAATAAGCTGCATGGTTTTCCGTTATTAGAAAGATTAACGATTAGTGTTGGTGATGCCAATTTGTACTCTGATATTTTGCCTATAATGGGTAAGAGCAGCTACTTAAAAGCGATTTTTCATAAGGATACTATCCCGTATGATTATAATCCGGGTGTTTCTGGGTTTGTAGATTCCTTGAAAACGCTGTGGGTATTAGATACTTTGATTGTGCCAGATGCTCTTTCACTTGACGATATTGAAGCCCAACTGACAGATTATACGGTGAATAGGGCTGTGTTTGAAAATGGAATTTTTCAAATAAAGAATGGAAAATTGGCAAATAGTTTTGTTTTGAAGAAGAACACGCCCATAAGGTATGGTGATGTTACAGGAGTGGTTCCTAAGCTTGCGGTTCGTCATGCGATTTATTCCGATTCTGTTTTGTTGAACAAAGATATTAAGTCATTCTTAGCACAGTTGTCTGAAGACCTGGGTGGTAAAAGGCTGAACTTTTACAGTGATTTTAAAGCAGTAAAAAGTCCTCCAATTGTAATCATTGTGTTTGATACATCCATTACAATAATAGAGAGCAAATGTGAGTATACTGAATTAGATTTAAATGAATTGGTTAATATTCTTGAATGTTCCTTTTCAAATGAAAATCAATATGTTATAGCGATTCAATGTGGAGGACCTATTGAGTGGAAGTCTGTTTTTGAAAACTAAATCATCTTATGCAATGCAAAATTTGAAAGTTAAAGTATATGGCATTTTCAAGGTAACAAAAAAACAGTTCCTCATTATTGAAATGTTTTTTATGACTGTTTTTATTGCTTTGACAGTAATTACATATTTTGCTTACGATAAGCCCTGGCATGAATATGAAAGTGCATTGGATCAATGGTCTGCCAGGTATTCAATTTATATATGGATAGCATGTATTGCGCTGGCAATTATGGAATCGCAGTTTTATTTGCACCGGTTTACAAAGGCCCAGTTGAAAATAATAGAAGAGCAAAAGAAAGAGATAGAAAATCACAAATCAGAAATTGAAGCTCAACGTGATGAAATACATATGCAGAATGAAGAAATTACATCACAAAGAGATTTGCTAGTGGTGCAGAAAGAGAAAATTGAAACAATATTAAGTGATCAGACTGCCAGTATTGAATATGCAGAGAGGATACAGAAAGCGATTTTGCCAAATATTAACAGCTATAAAGTGATCGAAGAACGCAGTTTGGTGATTCTTCGTCCGAGAGATATTGTAAGTGGTGATTTTTATTGGTATTCAAAGATTGAATCCAATATAATTGTTGTTGCTGCAGATTGTACTGGTCATGGTGTGCCAGGAGCTTTTATGAGTATGCTGGGCATCTCTTTACTAAACGAAATTGTTAATGGAAACAAGTCTACTAAGCCGTCAGAAATTCTGAACAAACTGAGGAATGAAATAGTTGTTTCTCTGCATCAACAGGGAGAAAACCAGTCCTTTGATAATAATGTAAAAGATGGAATGGATATGGCTGTATTTAATTATAATTCTGAAACTGGTAAACTTGAGTTTGCCGGGGCCAATAATCCTTTGTATATCGTGAGTGAATGCAATGAACTAGATTGCTATATTGAGAATACGGTAGAAAAATTACTTCCCCGAAGTGAATATGAAAAACTCAAAGCTTTTGAAGTTAAAGCCGATAAGATGCCAGTGGCAATATATGAGAAGATGGATAAGTTTCAGAATAAAGAAGTAGCTGTTAATAAGGGAGATCGCTTGTATGTATTTTCAGACGGATTGCCCGATCAGTTTGGTGGCCCAAAAGGAAAAAAGTTGAAATACAAAGCATTCAGACAGCTATTGCTGGAGTCGGCTGTTTGCCCTATTTCTCAGCAGAAGATAGAGATTGAAAATTTTATTGATGAATGGATTTCTGATAAATCGGGCGATTATGAACAGCTTGATGACATCTGTATCCTGGGGTTTGAGGTATAAAAAAAGCCGGATAAACCGGCTTTCACATTTTTATAAATTTTATTTATCCTTCAATGCTTTCCTTGTATTGGTCAGCATTCATAAGTTCTTCAAGTTCTGCAGGATTTCCAACTTCTACTTTAATCATCCAGCCTTCACCATAAGGATCATTGTTTACGGCTTCTGGTGTATCTGCAAGTGCTTCATTAACTTCAACAACTTTACCTGCAACAGGCATGTACATATCTGAAACTGTTTTTACAGCTTCAATGGTTCCAAATACTTCTTCTTTGGCAAGTTCTTCACCTTCAGTTTCAATTTCAATAAAAACAATATCTCCAAGTTCACCTTGTGCGAAATCCGTGATGCCAATAAATGCATGATTGCCTTCAACACGAATCCATTCGTGATCTTTTGTGTACTTAAGGTCTGCAGGAATATTCATGATTTTGTACAGTTAAAAATTAATAATCTTACTACTATTTCGACCAAAAATACTTTTTTTTTTAATATAATAACTGATTAGAATGGCTGTTACTAAGCAGATTATATTTCACTGGTATTTATTGTATTTGACAGGTAGTAAGCGTGTTACTGCGTTAAGGTAAATCTCACACTTACGCCAAAATTGGTATTGGCTCTTGGATATGTAAGTGATATTTTGGGTTTGTTTACTACCCTGTCGTAGAAAATTTTCAGATTAAATCTGTCACTGAGAACATAATCGGCAGATACCTTGATTGTTATCACATCTTGTCCGGCTGTTAGCTCATCAATTTCTTCTTCCAGTTTTCTAATGATGGTCAGATTTTTTCGTATGGATACATCCGCCCTGATATTTACATCGCTTTTGTACTGCTTTTCATTGATGTAGATTTTCACGTCTTTAAGCCTGTATCCTGTTCCAAATACGTATTCATTACTGGTTGTTTCCGTCATCCAGTTGTTAGAAAAACTCATTGCCAGGTTACGGCTTTTCTTTATCTCTACTTTTGAGATAAGACTGTTTACCCAGGTCATATCAATATTAATCAAAGGACTAAATTGCTCATTTAGCGAAATGCTATTGATATCATATTCCGGCAGGAAGTTTAGATCCTGGTCAAGCGCAAAGTTAATGCTGTCTGCCATAGCCATATCACGGTACAGACTGTTGGTAGTGTACGATCCGATGCTATAGCTGGAACGGTATGCATGACCAATGGTAATGGTTTTAAAATATTTCTTGACAAAGCCAATGTTTTTCAATCCGTCGTAGGTAATTCTCCAGTTAGGCATCATATTCAATCGCCATTTGCCATTATTTTTACTAATGATATTGGGCATGGCAGTAAGATCAATCTCTTCTGCCGATTGGTCTGTATAGGCAGCAATGAATGCTGGAATCATAACTTGCTGCGAAGAAGGTCCATATCCCTCTGGAAATCCTGTAGAATCTGTTATTTCAGATGGATTGATGGCTCCGTACAAGTCGGGGCTGTCTTGCAGGTGTCTGTCTGCGAGGCGATTTGCTACAATAAGCCTGTTCTCGCTAAATTGAGTAAATGCTTTGGATGAGTAATCACCATTTTTTCCCAAGTCTTTAAAGGCTGTACCCCATGTATTGAATGACATCGTGAAATTACCGGTTTGCAATGCACTCTGCGTAAAGAATTCACCATCATCATCCATTTCAATATAATAGGAAAGATTTTCAGATTTGGTCCAGCTGGCCGTTAGGTCAACACGCATACCCGGAATAGGTTCAATGGAACTTCGTGCATTGAAATTTTTATTGTTGTTCCATGTGTATGGTTCGTAAAGACTTAAAGAGTCATTGTTGTTGAGCCAACCATTTCTTCCGGCTTCAAGGCCAAAATCGTCTTCAGCATATCCCAAAACATAGGGCAATCCAGGTGCAAAACCACCATTGAAATCCTGCAAACCAAAAAATTGTGATCTTGGCTCATAACCCGGAAGCATTGAGCCATTGGTTAGAGAGTATGTTAGGGATATGTTCTTCACACCCATAATAACCCGCAGCGATTGTTCTGCAATTTTTTGTAATATACTTTCCTTTATTTCTTTTGTTCCAATAACTTCAACCGTTGCATCGTCATAATCCTTATTGGTTGTAAAGGTTGCCTTATTCTCATTGATAATTTTAACAGTACCTCTGATTGGTCTGCCTTTGTTGTCAAACACTTTTACCTGAACATCTTCCGTTTCCAGTTTGTGATTAATGGTTTTCGCCTTACCTGATTTAAGTACAATTTTATCGCGTGGTTGTCCTTTTTCAGGCCACCTTACTTTTTCTGTTTTGGGTTTTTGTCTTTTTTTGTTGGAGCCTCTTCCTCTCCTGTATTTTTGGTTGATGTTTTTCAGGTATGGAACTTTATTATACAGGTTCAGAAAGTTTACCTGTCCGTTGGCTTGTATTGTGTTGTTGTTCTTAATTGTATTTCCTATTTCAAGATCAACTGGCCCGGTTATCCACTCATAATTACCACTATACCTAACGGTTGAAGTTATCCATGAAAGCAAAGGTATTTTGTTAATGGGTATATTATAATTGGCATTGATCGTTTGTCTGAAGTTGGTGTTTCTACCTCCAAAATGGTTTCGTCCGAACATACTCTGTACAATAGAATCACGCCATTCATCATACGAATATTCATCTTCATCGTTGTAGTCAATGTATCGCCCGGTGTCGTCTCTGTATACTCGCCCGGAATGTTCGTCGATACGAGCTTGGTTTGTAGCCTGATAATCAATCTTAAGTGCTTTTGTAAGGTCGTACTTCACATTGTACACCCGGTTCCATGCAAAATCTTTCTTAACTGTATAAGGCATTTCAATATTTACATCTGCTGCAGCAATATCCCGCAATTTGGTTTCCCGATAACTTCTGTTAATATCTGTTCTTACAGATACCTGATTCGGCAAATAGCTAAAATTGAAGTCTTTTATAAGTCGTAACCATGGCGATCGTAGAATTTTTGATTTCGTTTTTTTGAATGGCGAAATGTGTTTAGGGTTGGTGTTGAAATTATACATCAATCCTGTGTTCCATGATCTTTCTTGATTAACCTCCGTTGTTATGTCGTTGGATTCGAGGGAGTTATATCCTGCGTTTATGGCAAAGTTACCAATAGCAAATGGATTGGGTTTTTGACTTGTGTTGTTAATTTTAACATTTGTAAAGTTGATACTTTTCCTTTTTACATATTCTTGTGCTGCTTTCTTGTATTTTCTTGCAGAATCTGCACTGATTCTTTCTTCAATATCTTCTAAAACAACATCCAGAGGGATATCCGGATCGAGCGGGGAATATTCAGGATTGATAAAATTTTCTGAATATCCTACATACATAGGAATGCTGATTTTTGCTTTTTCAGGAAAGAATTTTCCAAGTTCAAGGTTTGAAGAAATATCGTATTGGTGAATGTCTTCTTTGTTTCGTTCATTCACTTTCTTTTCGATACTACCAAATCCTCTTCTGCTTGTACTTCCTGCGATATTAAGCATACCAAAGTCTGCCAGTCTTGCTGCTATTCTTGCATTTGCAGCCCAGCCACCTTCTTCATCAAAATCGGATAGTCTAAGTTCGTTTAACCAAACTTCAACAGATTTTGCCAGACCATCGTCAAGTTGTGGGTTATTGGTTGACTTTGGATTTCGTATACCAATCATAATGGTTCTTATATTGGCAAGGTTTGGACTTCCGTTGATGGAGACTCTGTTGGCTCCTTCCCATGTTTCCATGAATCCACCAGGCTCTACAATGCTGTTTTCTTTCCGCGCTTCTGCATTTCGAAGCTGTTTGATATTTTGGAAGACAGAAAATTCAAAATCGAAACGGTTGTTTTCCGGCCACACAAGTTCCCTGTCGGATTCAATGTCGTTGCTGTATTGTCCGGGTTCAGTTAGTGTTAGAGGTATCTCGTATTCATAATAATTTTGTTGGTAGTCAGATCCAAGTCTTATGAAAACCCTAACATCACCATCATCAAGCATTCCTTCTTCAATAGCTTCGGCATGAACTTCCATTTGTATCTTTTTATACTGACGTACATCCAGGTCAATATTTTTAAAAGCAGCCTTTGCGTCGCCATCTACAAGATTATTAACTTTTAGAACAATTGCTTGTTCGTTTAACCTTGTCATGTGTGGATTGCTGGGATCAATAACCCTTGATATGCCAGGAGGAAGTACATAGTTTACCGGTGTTTTACTGGCATTTTCTTCAATATTCACTGCTGAGATATCAAAAGATCCAGAAGTTTGGTCATCTGAAGACCATTCACCTGCTTCGCGCAAAGCGTATTTGTATTTTCTCCATTCACCACGCACCAAATCAAGCGTTGCAAAACGCAGAAATGCATTTTCTTGCCAACCATTCATCAACATACGGATAAATGGAATGGATTTGAAATCCTGAATGGCCCCAATGGTGGTATCCGGATTCTGGATCGGTATTTTAAACTGAAACCATGGTACTGCCGCTGTTTCACCATTTACCAGAGCTGCCGGCTCTTCAACCTTGTCAACGATATATCCGTCACCAACTTCCATCCCTGGATATATAGGTATTTTATATTGAAAATAACTTTCCGATTCAGACAGGTTGTTGTCTCTGTTAATGTCTTCT
>PKSZ01000503.1 GCA_002869425.1 Marinilabiliales bacterium | reverse complement strand
CTTGCACAGGTAAGATAAGAATATATTGGCTGTTCAATAGATTCTCCCTTTTTCAGTTTTATAATGTGATCTATCAATAGCTCAAATTCAACAGAATCAGGGTGGTCGAAATTGATTTCCAAACGCTCCTCCATTGGCAAATGACTATTATCGCGATAATAAGAATCCTGCGGCAACAAGGTAACTTCATCTACAGGCAAGGCCTGTATAATTTTTTTAACGACTGTGGTCTTTCCTGAACCTGTACCACCTGCAATACCAATTATAAGCATGTTTCAAGATATTTAAATCTAGCACAAGCAAGTTATTAAAAATTATTCGTAATTAAAACGAAAAAATCCTTATTACTCGTAGTATTGACAAATCTTTGTATTTTTGTATCTTACGTGTTTGAATTATGAAATTATGAAATTAAGACTGGCTCAACTAATAGGATTGTTTGTTTTATTGCCAACAGCAATAGTTTATATGGCTGCAATCATTTATGTAAGTATAGATGCAAAAAAAAACACATACAATGAAGCGCAAAAACTAATTGCCAGTTATACCGAGTTATATGCAGCAGATATTGAGGTCGATTTCAATACAAAAATGGCGGTGGTTAGAACCTTGTCTCAGGCCTATAAAGTATATAGTGATATGTCTCAGGAAGAATGGAAGACATTGTTTGACAAAATGTATACAAATGTATTTTCTGAAACAAAAGATATTTATTGTTTGTGGGATAGCTGGGAATTAAACCAGATCGACACATCATGGCACAAACCTACTGGAAGAATCACATACAGCATATACAATGCTCCGGATGGTGTTGCAAGTGAATGGAGCCTGAGAAGTCTTGACGGAGACACTAAAGAGTATGCAGAATTAAAAGGCATGGGAAAAGAATCAATATCTGAACCCTATCTTGATAATTTCCAGGAAGGAAAATCAGAGCGAAAACTTATGACTTCGCTGGTTTCACCTATAGAAAAAGAAAACAAATTTGTTGGAATTGTTGGCGTAGACATAACGCTGGATAAGATCAGCGAAATGCTTCAAAATATCAGACCATATGAAGGTAGCTTTACATTTATGATCTCTAATAAAGGTGTACTGATTGCCCATCCTTCTTCCGATAACTTAATGGTACCTATGGACAGCATTATATCCAAGGATGCAATAGAATACAATATCCTGCAAAACATACAGGAAGGAAATAAAATCACGTATCGCTCAGAGCACAATGGAGAGGTTTATTATTATGTTTACGTTCCTATTATTATCGGACACACACAAACACCATGGAGTATAGCAATGGCTGTTCCTGAAAGGATAATTATCGTAGAGGCCAACAGAATAATGTACAGGGGAATCATTTTCGGATTCATTGGCCTACTCATAATAGCTGTTTTGATATATTTTATTTCAAAATACATTGCAAAACCCATCCATGACATTACGGGTGTTCTTCAGGAGGTTTCCAAGGGTACTTTGCGGTTTCCGAAAAGGAAGAAAGATTATAGCATTACAGAGATAACAGAGATGGATACTGCGCTAAAGAAATCTCTTGACGGCTTGTTAAAAAAAGCAACCTTTGCCAACAATATTGGACAGGGCAACCTTGAACAAAATCTGGATATGGAAGGAAAGAAAGACGAACTGGGTAAAGCCTTAAATGAAATGCGGGACAGTCTTGCCAAAGCCAGGGATGAAGAAGTAATCAGGCAAAAAGAAGACGAAAAAAGAAGATGGGTCAATGAAGGTCTTGCTCACTTTGCAGATATACTCAGAAAATATTCAGATCTGGAAGAACTATCATACCAAATTATAAAAGAGCTGGTTCAGAAGCTAAAGGCAAATCAGGGAGGTTTATTTATTCTGGATGAAAACACAGATGAAAATTTACAATTCAACCTTGTTTCAGCATATGCATTTAACAGAAGGAAACACCTTCAAAAAACCATTAAGATTTGTGAAGGACTTGTTGGACAGTGTACCATTGAAAAAGCCCCAATATATCTTAAAACCATACCCCAGGATTATATTGAAATTAAATCTGGTTTGGGGGGTGCAACACCAAATCACTTGCTGATAGTTCCATTAATGAGTGAAGAGACAGTGCTGGGTGTAATGGAAATCGCATCTTTTAAAGAAATAGAAAAATTCCAGATGGAATTTGTTGAAAAAGTAGCCGAAAATGTTGCTTCATCACTTCTCTCAGTTCAGGTTAACCAAAAAACACAGGAGCTTCTTGAACAAACCAAACAACAAAGTGAACAACTTCGTTCACAGGAAGAAGAGATGAGACAAAACATGGAAGAGATGCTTGCAACTCAAGAGGAATCTTCAAGAAAGCAAGAAGAGACAGACACACTCATGGAGACCATAAACAAAACAATTCCTATTGTTCAATACGATGCTGATGGATTCATCACCAATGTTAATTCAGGTTTTGTACAAGCTTTTGAATCCTCTAGTATAGAATTTATTGGTAAAAACATAGAAGTATTGCATGAGCACATTGAAGACTATTCTTCAGACGAATTCTGGAATCAAATCAACGAAGGTAAAACATTAGAATATAACCATTCATTTGAGTTAAGTTCAGGCAAAACATTGAATATTAAGACAATCTCTCAAGCTTGTTTCGATGATTCTGGTAAAATCCTTCATGTACTTGACATAAATTACATTTTAGAATAAATAATTCTATCTATTGTTTTGCAAATAAGAAAAGTCTTTATATTTTTGCGTCTCCAAATTCTGGAATGTTCTTTTTTTCGGGGTGTAGCGTAGCCCGGTTAGCGCGCCTGGTTTGGGACCAGGAGGTCTAAAGTTCGAATCTTGCCACCCCGACAGATTAATAGAAAAACCTACTGATAATCAGTGGGTTTTTTGTTTTTATATGCCTGGCAAAATCACAATAGGCACAAGTTCATAAACTTCAATTCTTCAGCAATTAAATACCAATAATGTAAGTTTATTTTCTGACAGAAAAGTTATACATTTATATGGTAAATTTTCTAACAGAATGGACTTTAAAGTATTACTTCTTTGCATTATTGGAATTGCTGTTATAGCAAATTCATGCGGTTTATCACTATCAAATAAAGTTACGGAAGGCATAATAGAGTATGATCTTACGTATCCGGATGATGACAATCCCATTGTTGGATTGTTGCCAAATACAATGATTTTACAGTTCAGTGATGATAAAATAGCTCAAAAAGTTGAAAGCTGTTTTGGCATGTTTAAGATGGGAGGCATTTACGACAGCAACAATGCATCATCCGTAGCATACCTTAAAGTTCTAGCAGATAAATACTTATGCGTAAACGAGGCCTCGTTTGGTTACGATGAATATCCAGACATGCAAATAAAATATATTGATGAAGAAAAAGAAATAGTCGGATATAAGTGCAAAAGAGCAGATATAACTGTTCCGGGAGGTCGCATTGAGACATTTTCAGTATGGTACACGGATGAAATTGAGCTTGTTAACGCAAATTTCTTTAATCCTTTTAAGGATATACCAGGTGTACTATTGGAATTTCAATATGAAATGTTCGATATTACAACCAGCTTAAAAGCAACCAAAGTGGAGTATGTTGAGGTTAATAATGAAACATTTGCTACTCCTTCAGATTTTAAAAGGGTATCAAAAGAAGAGATGGAAGAGTTTATCCATCAAAACCTGATAGAGCCTTTTAATCCGGACAGCAGCAAGACAGTGAAACAGGCTACTTCATAATACATTATCTACTTTAGCTTTTCTGTATTTCTGCTTTGTCTAAAACAATGTACACGTTCAAGAACCAGAGGATATGCTTTGTTGTATTAGATGAACCTACCTTGGAATCTCTATCCCTGTGTTTGATAAGAAAAGTTTAATTGCAATGGCCAGCAATATAATTCCAAACACTTTTTTTAAAATGTGAATGCCTCCTTTTCCGAGTATTCTCTCAAACAGACTAGTTGCACTCAGCACAAAATAAACAAATATCATATTCAGGGCCAATGCAGTAATAACAACCCATACAGAGTATTCTGCGCGTAGAGAAAGTAATGTTGTTATAGATCCCGCTCCTGCTATCAGAGGAAATGCAATAGGTACAATGGAAGAATTACTACTCTTTTCAGATTTAAACAAATCTATACCCAGTATCATCTCAATGGCAATAAAAAAGATCACAAATGAACCTGCAATGGCAAAAGATGGAATATCAACCCCAAATAATCCCAATAAGTATTCGCCTGTAAAAAGAAAAACAAGCATAATTCCAAAAGCTACCAGCGTAGCCTGTATGGGTTTTATTCCTCCCTGCTTTTCCTTAACACTGATGATTATTGGAATAGATCCTAAAATATCTACAACAGCAAACAAAACCATAAAGGCACTCAATACTTCCAAAACAAAAATTTTCATACCGTAAATTTTTACATTACAATTGTTTCCTCCCATTTTCAGGGCGCGCAAATGTAGAAATTAATAATCAATTACATAATATGTTAAGGAATAGTTTATGATAGTTATAGAAAGTAGGATCAGAAAATTTTAATTGAATATACTCCTGTTTCTATATAGACGGATACCTGCCACTTTTTTACTTATGAGTGCTTTGTTGAAGAGACTCCTCCAAAACAGATATTCTTGCTTTTAATCCTTCCAAAGATTCAATCTTCTTCTCTAATTCCTTGATGCATACCTGTTGATCGTCAATAGTCTTTTTGTGTTTCTTTATCTCATTCAACAACAGTACTGACAACATAGGATATTGAACAGCATCCGGTATCAACTTCTTTGATTTTGCACCTTCAACAACATCACATTTCCTTGCATATTCAGCCAACTCAGGAAGTACTTCAGCAACTTCTTCTGCAATAAGACCAAAATGTTGTGAATTGTCATTTATTGATCTATAAGATACGGGGCGTAATTTATAAATAGCCTCAGTATCAATATTTATATCGGTAATATCTTTCTTATATCTTTTTGACGATGTACTTCTCATAATCTGGCCTGTTGAACTCACATACATATTGGCTGAATTGGCTGTAGTTGCAGCATATGCTCCTGAGCAATACAAAGAAGTAACTGCAGTATTTCCAAGACGCACCTGATTACTTCCATTAGGCAAGGCCTGATAACCTACAGCTGTTGAATTATTATAATTCAGGCCATTGAAAAAAGACATATTGCCTATTGCTGTATTGTTATTACCAGTAGAGTTAGAGTACATTGCATACACACCAATGGCTACATTAGATCCTCCATCAGTATTATTGTACAATGCCTGATCTCCCATTGCACTATTACTCCATCCAGACTGATTTTTGTACAATGCATTTCTTCCTATTGCTGAATTATAGTGTCCATCAATATTATCATGCATAGCCTGATCACCCACTGCCGTATTACTTTCTCCGGAAACATTAGAGAATAATACATTTGTTCCGATGGCTACATTTCTTTGTCCACCCTGATTTGCAAATAATGACTGGTATCCTATTCCGCAGTTATCAGCTCCTATTGTATTATTGTATAACGACTGATAACCGATTCCAGTATTGTTATTTCCAGAACCAAGAGCCCTTCCTGCCTGATATCCCAGAAAACTATTGAATTGGCCCGTGGCAACGATCCCACTTTCATGACCTATAAAATAGTTTTCAGAACTCATATGCATAATGTCTTCAGTAGGGTTTGATGCATCAAAACTACCAATTGCAAAGCCCCCATTATGTTGCCCTGTTGTATTTGCTTCATCAATATATACACGAACACTGTCAGGAGTTACACGTAAATATTCATTGGTTATCCCTTTTCCCAGACTAAAGCCTCCCACAGCAAAACCACCTTTACTACCAGTCGCTTTTAATCCATCCTCATCATCAACATAAACACGAACACCTTCCTCATAAACAGCAAACACAAGCTGTCCTGTACTGTTATGGACTGCAAAAATAGCTGTATCTAAATCATTTGTACCGTCACCATATATAGCTAACTTATTCTGTGGTGAAACAGTTCCAATACCTACATTACCATCATCATAATAAATTGAGTTTCCATTTTGCATCCACAAGGAACCCGGATTAATAACGGCATTATTCCCACCACTGATATAAAGTGTATCATTACTATAAAGAATATTTTGAATTTCATTGGTAGGGTCAGGATCAGCATCATTGGGATTACTGATGTAACCAAGATCATTGTTCAGATCACTGACATTAACAGGAACAGAAGGTAAAACTACTGAATTACCTGAACTGATGGAAAGTACATCATTAACATAGGAAAGACTTTGTAGTTCATTATTTGGATCTGAGTCTGCATCATTGGCACTTGTAATAAATCCTGAGTTATTAATCAAATCTGATGTATAAACCGGAATTGAAGGTGTGTCTACAAGACTACCATAGCTACCATCAAAGTCATCATTTTCATTCATATCCCAATTGGTATAATCAGGTGCATTTATCAGATTGTTAAAATCAGCATACTGGGCTGTATCAGCAGTTCTGGAATGAAAAGCGTAGGGTACAGATAGAAACTGAGCCTGCCCAAGAATATTCATTCCTGCTCCGTTTATATCAAGTTCAACTTGTAAGGAGTATGTATTGCCACCAGGATTAACACCCCATTGGACATCTTCAAAATTACCTGTAATAACTGTACCATTGCCAATTTCAAGATTAACTAAACCGAATTCATTGGTTGTAATTGTATGGTCTTCTACATATACTGAGACTCCCGAATTATTATCATATATTGTAAAGCGAAATGTTACATTTTCATTTGAAAGGACATCTCCATTTTCATCTCTGACAATACCCTGATATTTCATTGCATCAGGAACCTGAGCAATAGCAGAAATATTGATAAATAATATAAAAAATAGAATTGCTATTGATTTCATAATTTTACTGTTTATTGTTCTATTAAAGATGCAAAAAAACAGGATTGGTATAACTTTTTATTGACTAACCCCTTCTTTATTCATGATCAATCAGTCAATTTTGATAATAAAAGCATGTTTTCGACTTTGGGTTAATGCCTTCCTCTTAAGCAACTATTTATCGTAACAAATGGTTACAAGATCATTATCTGATTTATGCTGAATGAGAAGCAATATAATATTTAATGACATAAAGAGCATTTTTGAATATTAATTCATAAAAAGCTGATTATTATATTACACAAACATTCAGACTATTTGTTTTCACCTAGCATTTTCATAAATTTGTTTGGTATACTGGCGATTTGTTAACTGATATATTAATTCATTGCAGAATAAACTATACATTCTCATTTCATTGTGCATCTTATTGTTCTTGAATTCCTGCAAGAATGAAATTGATATACAACTCACCAACGAAGAAAAGCAATGGCTTAGCCAACAGGATAGCATAATCTTTGTTCCTTACAAAGCCTACCCTCCTATGGACTTTCTGGATACAGATAATATACAAAAAGGGATATCCATGGATATTTTAAAGCTTATTGAAGAAGCTATTGACTACAATTTTACTTTACATTATGCAGGCAATTGGGATGAAATGGTAAATTTTGTCAAAAACAATAAAAATG
>PKSZ01000550.1 GCA_002869425.1 Marinilabiliales bacterium | reverse complement strand
CTTTTCCGGTTTATAAAACTCACTAAATATACTTTTACTGTAGTCTGTTTCAGCATATCCGATATTGGATAGATTTAATAATGAATGTGGAAGGTCATCAAACTGGTATGGCCTGTGTAAGTACAAGGGTAAAGAATCTGTAAAGGATCTGAAGGCATTTTTGTAATTATCAGATAACCAAACGATGAACGGAACTTCAAACATAAATGGAGTTGCATTCGGTTCCTGATGAGAAACGTACGGACGACTGTCAAAAACCTCTTCACCGTGATCGGAAAAATACAAAACATAAGACAAACTCTGTGTTTCTTTTATCCTTCTGATAATCTCACTCACCACATAATCATTGTACCTTACAGCATTGTCGTACTCATTGATTTTTTCCTTACCCCATGAGTCCAGAAAAGGTTTATTTTTAGTTTTAATATTCACCAGACTATCCTCAGTAAAATACTCAAAATTAGCAGGATATCTATTTATATAATCACCATGAGTTCCCATCAGATGTACGAATATCATGCGTTTTTTTATGCCATCATTCAGGAACTGATCCAAAGGTTTTAATAAATATTCATCGTATGAATTTCCCAATAAGTTGTTTTCATCATTTATATAAACCTTCTCATCTGCACTTCCGGCAATATACGAAACTATGGTTTCATTCTCTCCCAGTAGATATTGATTAGAAAGCCAGTAAGTTTTAAACCCTGCAGCATTAAACAATTCAATAATCGAAGGTAAATTATCACCAGAGTTTTCGAAATCAGTAAATGTTAATGCTTTTCGCAAACTTTTTCGTGTGTGTGAATGCGGACTTATTACATCGTCAAAAACATATAAATCATCCTTCATTGCTGACAGAATGGGATTTGTATTTCTATAATAACCATACAATTCCATATGATTTCTTCCTGTTGACTCTCCAATAATGCAAACAAAGTTTACAGGCTTATCCGGATTGTTATCAAAAACCTGGCCCTGTAAATTATTATTCTCTTTTCTAGTTTTCACTTTTTGTATGAAGCTACGGAGTTCAGAATTATAATTGCTGTAGTTTTCATAATAGCCATAAGCTATGTTATACTTGTAATTTTCATTTGTAAAAAAACTGGCTATTATTACAATGAAAGCTATTGCTATATGTTTCCAATTTTTCTTTACTGATTTGCTTTCATTCTTGATGAAGAAAAGCATCACAAAAGGTAGAATTAAGAAAGAGACCAACATAAAAATCAATTGAATATTGAGATTCCCTGCCAAAAATTCCATTGATTCATCGAAGGTAGTCTCCATTATTACAAAATACGACTCCCGTGTCATAATGTAACCATAAGTGTTATAATGGTACAGAGATGGCACTGCATGAACAAACAAAACAAGAATTACAAACAAAAGATATAAGCGGATATACCTCCTCATTAATATTACAGGCAAGGCAATAATTGACAAAGAAATCATATTTCTTGCCAGTATAAAAAAATCATGCTCGCCGAAATACAACAATGGAAGCACTGAAAAATACCCAATAATAACAAAGGAAATCAGTAAGTTTCTAATTGTAGAGGCTTTCTTTTCATGTGAAAACATTTTTCGTGTCTGAACAAATCCAATCAACAATGCCAATGCAAAGAAGATAAAAAACAAAAGCAATCCTCCAGACTGGCACACCAGATAAATAATATAAATACCAAATCCATTCAGGTAATTGCTTATTTTCAGCCGGGGAACAAACCTATTCAGCAGAAAATCGATAAGTATAAAAGCCAAAAATCCTAGTAACCCGCTAATCAGCAACCTATCTGCATAATGATTTAGCAAAGTTCCAAAATTTTCTTTTCCAAGATCGATATACGAAATACATTGATTTGA
Source organism: Marinilabiliales bacterium (assembly GCA_002869425.1). Taxonomy (GTDB): domain Bacteria; phylum Bacteroidota; class Bacteroidia; order Bacteroidales; family BM523; genus BM523. The sequence continues at coordinate 5,756 of PKSZ01000550.1, read as the reverse complement.
CCAGGAGAAAATCATCCCAAAAAAACCGATCTGTATTCTATTAAATTTAAACAACTGTAAAATATTTTTTCAAAGTTATACTTTATTCTGATAGCTTTTATGCACAAATCAACTGTTATACTATTTACTGAATCACTTAAATATAACAGAATGTTTACGAAGTATAAAAATATAGGAAATGACCGTAAAAAAAAGCATGTATTTTGGGCAGTTTGAAGTATTTTTTTAGTTTCGCACTGGATTTTACAAAAGATAGTGGAGGGCCTTATGATTTCTGAAAAGTACAAAGTTTATAATCTCAACAATTACAAACAATAAACCAAATAAATCAGCATCTTTCAGATGAACAAAAATTTCATATAAATGTAGTTGGGAAAGTCCTTCCGTTTAAAGTTAACTCATATGTTGTAAACAAACTCATTGACTGGAATCATTTTGAAAATGATCCTATTTTCAAACTTACTTTCCCTCAAAAAGGCATGCTAAAGGAAAATCATTACCAAAAAGTTGCATCACTTCTTAAAAATAATGCCTCTGCCGATGAAATATCTAAAATTGTAAATGATATCAGACTTGACTTAAATCCGCATCCTGCAGGTCAACTTGAAAAAAATGTTCCACAAATTGATGGTGTTAAGCTAACAGGGATACAACATAAGTACAAAGAAACAATGCTGTTCTTTCCTAAAAATGGACAAACCTGTCATGCATATTGTACATTCTGTTTTCGATGGCCACAGTTTACAAATCTGGATGTCTATAAATTTGCAATGCGTGAATCTGAACTGATGATTCAGTACCTGAGATTACACCCTGAGATTACGGATATCCTTTTCACAGGAGGCGATCCAATGGTTATGCGCACAAAAAATATTGCCAATTACATTGACGCTATTATTGATGCTGATCTACCACATGTTCAAAACATCAGAATTGGCACAAAATCACTGGCATACTGGCCCTATCGATTTACAAAAGACAAAGATGCTGATGACTTGCTACGTCTGCTGGAAAAAGCCAATAAGTCAGGAAAACAAGTAGCTCTCATGGCCCACTTCAACCATCCCAACGAACTAGATACGGCAGAAGTTGAAAAAGCTATTGCAAGAATTAGAGCCACAGGTACACAAATTAGAACACAGTCACCACTACTTCGACATATCAACGATGATCCGAAAGTATGGCAAGCAATGTGGAACAAGCAGGTAAAACTAGGTTGCATCCCATACTATATGTTTATGGTTCGCGATACAGGAGCCCAACATTACTTTTCTATTCCACTATACGAGGCTTGGAATATATTCAGACAAGCCTATCGATCTGTCAGCGGAATTGCCCGTACAGTAAGAGGACCTAGCATGTCTGCATCTCCCGGGAAAGTTCAAATTCTGGGTGTTTCTGCAATCAATGGTGAAAAAGTTTTTGTTTTGAGATTCCTCCAGGGCCGCAATCCTGAATGGGTTCATTTACCTTTCTTTGCTAAATTTGACAAAAAAGCAAGCTGGCTGGATGATCTAAAACCAGCATTTGGACAAGAAAACTTCTTTTACGAAAAAAAATATCCAAAAGTAGATCATACGTTAAAAGAAATGATTTACACAAAAGAATTTTACAACTAATTAATAACTGGCGTGTTATAGTCTACAATAATGAGAATTTCATAACTTTACAAAAAGTTTAGTTATGAAACCTGTATTCCATTCAACCGTTTTATATGTCAGTAATATTGACGCTTCAAGAAACTTCTACGAAAAAGTCATTGGACTTATTGCAATTCAGGATTTTGGAAAAAGCGTAAGTTATTTATCAGGAATTTCGTTATACGAAATACAAGCAAATCACAAATTAAGCAGCCGTATTTCAAACAACAAGGATAACAATGCCTTTGAATTGTATTTTGAATGCGAAAATATTGAGGAGGTTTACAATGTGCATAGAAATAACAATACCCGGTTCTTGCATCCTATAGAAGAAGAAAGCTGGGGTCAAAAAACTTTCCGCATATACGATCCTGATGATAACATTATTGCATTTGGGGAAAGCCTTGATATATCTGTAAAAAGAATGCATTCAGAAGGTTATAACATTGACCAGATTTGTGACAAAACTTCTATTGAAAAAGCAGCTATTGAAAGCATTCTTGATTCATGATAATACCCTCAAAAAAGATTCTGGTGATTAACTGTTTTACAGATTCACAGCTGGCATATTCTTTTGAAGACTCTATCCATAACATTATCAAAAAGGAAAAACTGAATATTCCTACTTCCTTTGTTAAAGCAATGAATAGTCATACGGTTTCTAGTGGAAATTTTGACGCCTTAATTATTTCAGGATCTGAACAAAATATAATAGACAATCATCCATGGTTTGAATCGTTGGAGCAATTAATTGCTAGTTTTGACAAACAAAGTAAACCTGTATTGGGAATCTGTTTTGGACACCAATTTCTGGCAAAAGTATATGGCGATGATAATATTATTACTCGCATGACAAAGGCTGAAATTGGCTGGAACAAAATTAAAATGAAAGAAGATATCTTATTTCATGGTATTACATCCCACATGTTCATGACGTCGCATTTCTTTGAAGTTGATAAAGTTCCTGAAGATTTTATCAGCCTTGCATCGTCAGACCAATGCTCTATCCAAGCCATTAGACACAAAACAAATCCAATTTGGGGAATTCAGTTTCATCCTGAATACAATTTGGAAAAAGCAGTTGAAATATTCAACTTTCTGAAACAACACTACAGCATCAATCTTCCTGAATTAATACAGGCCAAAACCATCCAACATAATCATAAAATACTTACTAATTTTTTTAATATAATATGAAGATTAAAATCGGCGACAGAATTCCATCTTTTTCTCTTAAAGATCAGAACAACAAGCTAATTGATATTGATAGCTTTCAAGGCAAGGAAAAGCTAGTTATCTTTTTCTATCCAAAAGATGAATCACCAGGATGTACAGCACAAGCCTGCGCCTTTAGAGATGCTTATCAGGATTTCACAGATCATGGTGCTACAGTTATTGGTATCAGCTCTGATAGTGAAGAATCTCATAAAAAATTCAAAGATCATCATCAACTTCCTTTTATATTATTGAGTGATCCGGACGGAAAAATAAGAAAGTTATTTGGCGTACCCAAAAGTATGTTGGGAATCCTTCCCGGCAGAGTTACATATGTTACAGATAAAGATCTTGTAGTACAACATATCTTCAATTCTCAATTAAAGATAGAAAAGCATATTGAAGAATCACTTGAAGTAATTCGCAAAATAAACTAACTTACTCATTATATATAATATACAATAAACATGCTTTAAAATATCTTTTCGTTTTACAGTTTCATTGAGAATATTAGTGTATGTATGTATTTAATTACCAGAACCTTTCAAAAAACTAAAGTGTATAAACTAATATTGATGCAGTAATATTCTTACCTGACAGTTTTAAAACATTTTTTTCATAAACTAACTTTTATAATTTTGAACATATGATTAATTAAAATTTATTGTATGACAAGTATAATTTCAATTACAGAGGCTTCTTCAATTGCGTTACACAGCATGGTACTAATTGCAAATACAGATAAAAATCTTAATGTAATTAAAATATCAGAGCTTACAGGTTCATCAAAACATCATGTTGCCAAAATATTACAAAGGCTGGTCAAAGACAACTATCTGAACTCCAACAGAGGACCTTATGGTGGATTTACGCTTAAGAAAAAACCGAAGGAAATATCTCTACTTGATATTTATGAGTCTATTGAAGGAAGAATTGATGTTGCAGATTGTCCGGTTGAAAATCCTGAATGCCCTTTTACCAGGTGTATACTTGAAAACATTACAAAAAAAATGACGATTGAATTCAAAGAGTTTCTTGCTTCCAAGACACTAGACTTGTACCTGACTGATATGATCAAATAAAAAACTTTACAATATGAAGAAATCCCCGAAAGGGGATTTTTTTTTGAACATTGATATGAAACACTTGCTTTGGTAAATATTATTCAACAAAATTCTTTTATATTAGCATTCGACATTTAAAGTATTAACACAAGACAATCAAACATGGCAGACTTAACGACAACATACCTTGGTTTATCGTTACACAATCCAATCATAGTTGGAAGTTCAGGATTGACAAACAATATTGAATCCATAAAAAAAATAGCGAAAAACAAAGCTGGAGCTATTGTTCTTAAATCCATTTTTGAAGAACAAATTACAATGGAAGCCAATAAGGCAGTTGAAAATGACGCATCATTAAGTACTTATCCGGAAGCTGCTGACTATATTAGCAACTATACAAAGCAGGAAAACGTTGGACAGTATCTCAAACTTATTGAAGATGCAAAAAAAGCGGTTCACATACCCGTTATTGCTAGTGTTAATTGCGTTTCTTCAACAGAATGGACTTCTTTTGCTAAGAAAATAGAAGCTGCTGGTGCCGATGCACTTGAATTAAATGCTTTTGTATTGCCATCAGATGAAAAAAATGATAGTGAGAAGAATGAAAAATTCTATTTTGATCTAACAGAAAAGGTTAGAAAAGAAATATCCATTCCTATTGCTTTAAAAATGAGTTATTATTCTGCAGGTTTGGCCCAGTTGATCCAAAAATTAAGCTGGTCAGGAAACATAAATGGTCTTGTTCTCTTCAACCGTTTTTTCAGTCCGGATATCGACATTGACAAAATGCAGGTAGTTGCCAACAATATTTTCAGCACACCAGAAGAAATTTCCACATCTCTGAGATGGATTGCATTGATGTCTCCAAAAATAAAAACGGATCTTTCTGCATCTACAGGAATTCATTCAGGAGAAGGTATTATCAAGCAAATTCTTGCGGGCGCAAAAACCGTACAATTGGCTACAGCAGTATACCAAAACGGTCCTGAAATTATCCCTGACATGCTTAAAGAACTTGAAAAATGGATGGACGATAATAAGTATGCAAAACTGGATGATTTCAGAGGCAAGATGAACCAGGAAAATACAGCCAATCCTGCTGCTTACGAAAGAATTCAATTTATGAAATACTTCGCAGGAATTGAATAATTAAAAACAATCTTAATTATACAAGCTGCCTGCCGGGCAGCTTTTTTTTTGCAGTATACCCCCATTTTTGAAAGTTTATGATAATCTTTCGGCAATAATGTTATATTTGTGTAACTCATTACTTGTATAACTCACATTATGGCCAATATTTTATATTTTACAGAAGCTGCAAGCATTGGTATACATGGCATGATTTATATTGTACAAAACAAAAACAAAGTAAATATACTTCAAATTGCTGAAGCCATTGGAGCCAGCAAACACCATGTTGCTAAAGTTATGCAAAAACTTGTCAAGGATAAGTACCTTAAATCTATTCGTGGACCATCAGGTGGCTTCATTCTGAATAAAGAGCCAAACAAAATCTCACTATATGATATTTATACTTCAATTGAAGGAGAAATAGAAACTGAACAATGCCCGGCACATAACCAATATTGTCCGAAAAACCTCTGTATAATTGGCAGATATGGAACAGAGATATCCAGACAACTTGTCTCTAAAATGAAAGAAGATACACTGGACAATTTCATCGAAAATTAAAATTACTAACCAAATAAGCATTTATGTCCCTAACTGATATTACAAACCCCAAAAGAAAAGCACTGGCTATTAATCTCGATGAATCTATTTATGGTTCTTTCGCTGAAATTGGTGCTGGACAAGATGTGGCAAGACGATTCTT
>PKSZ01000048.1 GCA_002869425.1 Marinilabiliales bacterium | reverse complement strand
GCCTCTAACATAAGGAATGGTGCAATAAGAAAAAAAATAGCCTTCTTCACACACGGGTGTAAACTCAACTATACCGAAACTTCAACAATTTCACGTAAAATAAAACATGAAGGTTATTCAATTGTTGATTTCAATACTCCTGCAGATTATTATATAATCAACACATGCATGGTAACGGAAAAAGCAGAAAGAAAATGCAGGCAAACAATAAAAAAGGCATATAAGCAAAACCCTGAAGCAAAAATTATAGTTATTGGTTGCTATTCGGAGCTTAAGGCAAATGAGTTAAAAGAAATACCTGGAGTATTTTTAACATTTGGCAACTCTGATAAGTTTAACATAGTCAATGTAATATCAGAAAAAAATGATCCTAAACCCGATAACGCCAATGAATTTCATTCAAGCTATAGCGCAGGAGACAGAACCCGCTCCTTTTTAAAAATACAGGATGGCTGCAACTATTTTTGTTCTTATTGCACCATTCCTTATGTTAGAGGCCGAAGCAGAAACGCACCAATCGCTCAACTTATCGAAACAGCTAAAACAATTAAAGCCCAGGGAGTAAAAGAGATCATTCTTACAGGTATCAATATTGGTGATTATGGAAAATCAAGCAATGAAAACCTACATAAACTACTAATGGAACTTGCCAATATTGATGATATTTACTTTCGTATATCCTCTATTGAACCCAATTTGCTTACTCATGAAATTATAGATCTGGTAAAAAATAACAAACAATTTTCACCCCACTTCCATATTCCTTTGCAAGCAGGTACTGATAAGATATTAAAACGGATGAACAGGAAATACTCCATTTCATTTTTCAGAGATAAGGTTTCTGAAATAAAAAAGGCCATTCCTGATTGTTTTATTGGAACCGATTTAATTGTTGGATTTCCAGGAGAAACGGAAGATGATTACACAGAAACATACAACTATTTAAATCAACTCGAACTTAGTGATATCCATGTTTTTTCTTTCTCAAGCCGTGAGATGGCGAAAGCATATACAATGGAACCAAAAGTTAAAGGAGAAATTATCAAAAAAAGAAGTGATGGTATCCAGTTACTCGCACAAAAAAAACACTTAAGCTTCATTCAATCGCAGCTTAATAAAACCAAGCTTTGTCTGTTCGAAAAAAGTGCCAAAAACAAATACATTTATGGTCTGACCGATAATTATATTAAAGTAGTCACAAACTACAAAGAAGGACTTGAAAACACGCATCAAATGGTACAGCTAACATCCATTGAAAATAACAATGAAGTATTTTGCAAAATAATCTAAATATGAATTATGAAACTTTATGTATAAAGGTTACTAAAATTGCAACTGAAGCAGGAAACTTTATCCGAAAGGAAAAGGATCACATTTCTGCAGAAAATGTCAAAGAAAAGGATCTTCATTCATATGTCACTTATGTTGATACAGAAACAGAAAAACTTATCGTTTCGAAACTTGAAAACATCATACCGAATGCTGCGTTTCTTACAGAAGAAGAAACCATTCAAAATGAACAAAAAGAATATACTTGGATTATTGATCCTCTGGATGGAACCACAAACTACATCCATGGATTGTATCCCTGCTCTGTGAGTATAGCACTCAGACACAATGATGAAACCGTAATTGGAGTTGTCTATGAAGTAGGTCATAATGAATGTTTCTATACATGGAAAAACGGACCAGCATACTTAAATGGGAATGAAATATCTGTTTCCGGAACACAATCTTTAGAAAAAGCACTAGTAGCAACAGGCTTCCCCTATTATGACTATGAAAGACTCGAAAACCTACTGCAATGTCTCAAGCATTTCATGAAAAACACTCATGGCGTAAGAAGACATGGAAGTGCAGCAACCGATCTTGCTTATGTTGCATGTGGAAGATACGAAGCCTTCTTTGAATATAGCCTAAATCCCTGGGATGTTGCGGCCGGGGCACTAATTGTAAAACAAGCAGGAGGTATTGTTACTGACTTTTCCGGGGAAAATAATTATTTATTTGGTCAAGAAATCATTGCAAGCAATAAGTTTGTCTATTCGGAGTTTTATAAGATCATTAAGGAAAGCATGTTTTAATTTTTATATGTGTTTTTCGTAACTTAGCATCGGCATTATAAATAACCATATGAAAAAATTAATCATATTATTACTTGTAGCACTTCCGATTGCAAAATCAATTGCAAATGAAAATTCGATAATTGTTTATTTTAACTATTGTGCTTTTAACACCCCAGACAATCAACCATACGTTGAAACCTATCTGGCCTTCATTGGAAACTCACTTGAACTTGAGAAAAAAGACAACAATTTATGGTGTTCTACATTGGAAGTAACCATTACTTTTCTTCAGGATGACAAGGTGCAAAATTTCAAAAAATACTTCGTAAAAAGCCCTGATATAAAGGACACAACAGTTAGTTTACCCAATTTTATTGATCAAAAAAGATTCTCATTAAAACAGGGTGAATATGAACTTGAAATATCCATTCGCGATACCAACAGTGTTTCCAATGAATTTATTCATCATGAAACAATTAATGTTAGTTTTTCAGATACTGACCTTGCCTTTGGAGGAATACAGCTGATTGAAAGCTATAAAAAAACAGAAAGTCCCAATAAATTTTCAAAAAGTGGGCTGGATATGATTCCATACGTTTCCAATTTCTTTCCCGATAATTTTAACAAACTAACTTTCTATACTGAGATATATAATACCAAAAAGATTTTCAAGGAAGACGAAGCGTTTCTTGTTAAATATTTTATTAAAAGCTTCAAGGGCAGCGATATACAAGGCAGCTTCAACGGTTTCATGAAGAAAAAACCCGCAGACGTTGTTCCTGTTTTTGGAGAATTTAATCTAAATGAATTACCCTCAGGCAACTACAATCTTGTTATACAAATTGCCAATAAAAATAATGAAGTTCTATCCGAAACCTCACTGTTTTTTCAGCGTAGCAATCCTGAGATGTACATAGATATTACCAAAATTGAAACTGCAAATCTTGAAAGCACTTTCGCCGGTCAGATTTCTGACACAGATACTTTAACTGAATTTATTAGCTGCTTAAGACCAATTTCTGATGAACGAGAAGCACTCTTTGCCAAAAATGTTATAGAAAAAAATGATTTGCTTACTATGCAAAATTATTTTTATAATTTCTGGATAAAGCGTGATCCTCTTCAGCCTGAACAGAGATGGAGGATATACTATGATAATGTCAAGCTGGTGGATAATGCATATAAAACCCAAATCAAACGTGGCTACCAAACAGATATGGGAAGAGTATACCTTCAGTATGGGGCACCAGATAACATAGTATCGGAAAAACACGAGCCCAATGCTTATCCATATGAGATATGGCATTACTATAGTTTGACCGAAAACCAATCCAATGTTAAATTCGTATTCTACAATCCAGACTTAGATATTAAAGATTACCAGTTACTGCATTCTGACGCAAAAGGTGAAATCAGAGCCAATAACTGGGATATGATTCTCCATCATAGAGACACACCGCAATGGGATCTTGACCGCAAAAATACAGATGGTTCATGGGGAAATAAAGCATCACAATATTTTAATGAGTAGGTACTGCGTAAATGAAGCAATTTCTATTTTACATTTGTTATAGTGCCAATTGGATAATTACTCTTCTACCCATGAGAGTTTTATACATTTTTAGCTGGTTCCTATTTATTATACTGAACTACATTGTAAAATACAGGAGAAACGTAATTGAAAAAAATCTAAAAAATTCTTTCCCCGAAAAAAGTGAAAAAGAAATTAGTGAGATTAGAAAAAAATATATGCGTCACTTGAGTGACGTAATTATTGAATCTTTAGCAACAGAGCACATTTCTGAAAAGCAGTTTAAAAAAAGAATTAAATATAAAAATCCTGAAATTCTGGATAAATTTTGGAAAGAAGGCAAAAGTATAATTGGTGTAACAGGACATATTAATAACTGGGAATGGTATACAACCCTACCCCTGATTATGAACTATAAAGTTATTGCCATTTTTAAACCTATGTCAAACAAATATTTTGAATGGTGCATAAATAAGCTCAGGAATAAGTTTGGTGTTGAACCTGTTGCTATGAAAAATACATTACGAACACTACTGAATTACGTCAAACAGAATACAAAAACATACACGCTATCCATTGCAGATCAAGTGCCACTTAAAAATGAGATTCAATTCTGGACACCATTCCTTAATCAGGACACACCGGTTTTTCTGGGAACTGAAAAATTAGCAAGGAAGCTTAACCAGGCGATTGTATTTCTTGCTATGAGAAAAATTAAGAGAGGGTATTATGAAGTTGAAATGATCCCTGTTACAGATAATGCAAAAAACGAAGAACCTCTTGCAATTACTGTTAAGCATACACAAATTCTTGAAAAAGAGATAAGAAACGCACCTGAACAGTGGATGTGGTCACACAGAAGATGGAAACATAAAAGAGAAGTTGTAGATCAATGAAAAAAGTTGCTGTAGTAATATTGAACTGGAACGGGGAAAGTTTACTTGAAAAATTTATTCCACCACTTATTAAGTATACAGACAATAACTTAGCTGATATTTTCGTCGCAGATAATGCATCCAGTGATAGTTCGATTTCACTACTTAAAAATAACTTCCCGGAAATTAATATAATTCAACATCCTGTTAATTATGGATTTGCAGAAGGATATAATAAAAGTATAGCCCAGATTGAATATAACTACATTGTTCTGCTTAATTCCGATGTTGAAGTTTCTGAAAACTGGTTACCCCCACTCATCAGAGAGTTGGATAAAAGTAAAAATACAGCTTGTGTTGTACCCAAAATACTAGACCATAAGAATAGGGAGTATTTTGAATATGCCGGCGCTGCTGGTGGCTTTATTGACAAATATGGCTATCCTTTCTGCAGGGGACGAATTTTCGAGTCATTAGAAAAAGATAAGGGACAATACAATGAGTCATCCGAAATATTTTGGGCCTCAGGTGCATGTTTATGCATCAGAAGAAAAGATTATATTGACCTGCAAGGACTGGATAAAGACTTTTTTGCACATATGGAAGAAATCGACCTTTGCTGGAGAATTCATAAAGCAGGAAAAGAAATCAGATATGTTGCAGACTCAAAAGTCTACCATGTAGGCGGTGGAACACTAGATGCTTTAAGTCCATTTAAAACATACCTAAACTTTAGAAATAATCTGTATTTATTGACTAAAAATCTACCAGGTAAGCTAATCTTTTCAACCATTTTTATACGACTGGTCCTCGATGGAATTGCAGGTGTTCGATTTCTCTTTCAGGGAAAAATACGCTTTGTTTTTTCCATTATTAAAGCCCACTTTTCTTTTTATGCCTCCATTCCTTCATTAAAAAGGAAAAGAAAAAATATCATCCCCGGAAACATTGACAATTACAAGCATCTGATCTTTCAAAAAAGTATAATTTCGGAGTACTTTCTAAAGAATAAAAAGCATTTCTCCGATATCAATATGAATTTATAGTAAATCGACTAATTTCTCCAGTGCAATTCCTCTTGATCCTTTAATCAAAATAATTTTACTGTGTATATCGGCTTTCTTCAGATAACTACGGGCTTCGTCAATTGAGATAAAAGCTTTTTTACTTACAGCTATCTTATTGAATTCTTTACCAACTAAAATTACATCTCCCCTATAATTTTTACTTTCAATATATTGCAGAATACTTTTGTGCTCTTCCTCAGAATATTTACCCAACTCCAACATATCGCCCAAAATCATAACTTTATCCTTATCTACAGATAGTCTACAAAAATTGTCTATTGCAGCCTTCATACTGGTTGGATTTGCATTATAGGCATCCAACAATAAAGTATTTATATTTGTTTCTTTTATTTGAGATCTGTTATTTTCAGGATTATAAGCCTCAATTGCTGCACAAATATCCTCTGGGGAAACATTAAAATATAAACCGATACAAGTAGCTGCCAACATATTTTCAAAATTGTAAGCACCTACCATTGAACTATTTACTTCATACGCATGGTTCTTGTATTCAAATTGGTATGAAAGGGATGGGTTTGAGGAAATTATCTTCCCTGTGCACCATGCTTTTTCAGTTCCGTAGCTTATATATTTATGATTCTCAACATAAGCCAAAATCTTTTCGTTCTGAAGATTAACAAAAGGTAATCCGCCATTCTTAAACAAAAACCGATACAGCTCTGTCTTTGTTTTTACAACCCCTTCAAACGATCCAAAACCTTCTAAGTGAGCCATGCCAACATTGGTAATCAGACCATACTCAGGTTCTGCAATATTACATAAAAAGTTAATCTCTCCAATATGATTTGCTCCCATCTCAACAATTGCATAATCCAAATCAAGTGGCATTGATAACAATGTCAGAGGAACCCCTATATGGTTGTTGAAATTTCCAATCGTTGCTTGTACATTATTTTTATACCCCAATACTTCCCTAATTAGCTCTTTGCTTGTTGTTTTCCCATTTGTTCCTGTTATAGCAATGACTGGAAAGGTAAATTTTCGTCTGTGGAAATTGGCTAATTCCTGTAGGGTTTTTAGAGTGTCCTGAACCAGAATATATCTATTATCTTTTGCAAAATCAGCATTGCTAATAACAGCATAATCACAGCCAGTATCCAGGGCTCCTTCAGCAAACCTATTTCCATCAAAATTTTCTCCAGATAGAGCAAAAAAAATGCTATTCTTTTGAGCCTTTCGGCTATCTGTAACAATTTCAGGATATTTCCTAAAAAGTTTGTAAAGCTCTTCTATTTTCATTTTGCCACAAAAAAAAACCCCATAAAAATGGGGTTTAAAATATTTTGAAATCGAATATTAATATCCGCCACCCATTCCAACAGGGCTACCTACGCGTGTCATAGCACAACGGAAACCCAAGTCATCACGAGCCTGCTCTTCATCTAAGTATCTTCTTGATCCTGCTGTCATCCAGTAAACCCTGTCTTTCCAGCCACCGCCTTTATACACTCTGGCTCTATTATCGATCATTGAAGTCATACCCATTCTTCCTCTATATCCTTTAGAAACACTTCCGTCAGTTCCTTCGTCACCCTGGAAATACATTCTTGAGGATGAACTTGGATCATCATTATCTCCCTGATCACCATATGCAGTACTTGACTCCTTATCACCATCAAGATAATTGATATTATCAGAACGGTTGAAATTTCTTCTATCAAAAGCCTCTTCTTCCGTGATTCCGCGTGTACGAACTTGTCCAAGACTATCTTTCTCTGCAATTGCACCTTCCTCATCTCTTTCCCATGTCCAGAAAACATTTCCGCGGAACGGTCTGAACTCATCCATATCTTCACTGGTTAATGGTCTGTAAACATCCATTACCCATTCATTAACATTACCAGCCATACAATATAAACCGTAATCATTTGGCCAATATGAAGTAACAGGTGCAGTAATATCTGCATTATCATTCAAATATCCTGCTGTACCCATATTATCACCACGTCCTCTCATTGAGTTGGCCATTATCATACCAAGGTCTGAAGGAGAACTTCTGTCTCCATCATTTCTTATGTAGTGTCCATCCCATGGATACATTCTTTGATTATATATACGCTCAGGAACATATGTATTTCCAAT
>PKSZ01000327.1 GCA_002869425.1 Marinilabiliales bacterium | reverse complement strand
ATGCTTAATGTATAACCTTTTCGTATCGCATCTTTTAGAATTTTCATGTAAACATCAAGCGGTACGTTATAATATTCTTCGCTATGCCACCAGTTGTCCGGCACTTCATATTCAACTTGTTCCCAATATGGTTGTTGCATATAAGAAACAACATCCACATAATCGTCAGGGTTTATTTTTACCGCATTTTTTAGAAAAGTTTCCGGAGTATATTTATTTCCATCCCACTCAAACTCTGTTGGTGGTACACCCATATAATGATTCATTATGGATTTTATTGTACCGAGTACTTCTTTTTCATTCCATGCATCATTTTCTTTAACCCAATGCAGGTAGTTATCCATTTCTTTTTTCATGTTTTTGTGCGTATGATAAACCCTATTGGCTGGTTTGCCTGAATATTCCGATTCAGGAACAGCTCCATAAAGTTTAAACATTCTTGTAACCGCATTTGCTTCACTGCCCTCTGGAAAAGCTGATTCTCCTCTTGTTTTTACAAATTCTCTTGCTTTTTCAACATATTCCCAATAAACAATATACATTTCAGAAAGCTTAACTTCTTTTTTTTGCAAACGGTATACTTCTGATTCGAAGAAAGATATTGTTGAAAAGCACCAGCAAGTACCTGTATTTCCTTGCGAAATTGGTTTGAAATGCCATTGGCTTTTATAAAGATTTTTTTTGTTGGGGACTTCTATTCCTGAATAATCAAGTTTAAAGTATTTGTGTTTCTTTTCTGATTTTTGTTGTTTGTCAACAGCACGAATATCCTTTAATATGGAATTCTGGTAAAATCCTGGTTTATACTCAATGAAGGTTCCTCTGTTGGGTTTGTTTTTTTGTGCAGTTATTTGAAGACTGAAAGAAATCAAAACAACAAGCAATAATATTTTTCTCATTGTTATCAATGTTTTTAGGATAAATAAAATTTTTACCAATTTAGTTAATATGTGCTGTAGCTCAAAATATTTTAATGGGCTTATGGAATTCCATGCGTGAAATGTTAATTTTATTTCTGGTTATATGTGCGTAAATACTTGTTTTATAAATATTTATTTTAATTAACGAATTTTTAACAAAATTGAATTTTGGCATTTAGCATGGAAAAACATTATCTTTATCTATATTTATCATGAATTAATCAAAAAAATGTAACTATGAAAAGAACCAACTTTACCTTATCAATTGTCACCTTATTCCTGTTCTTTTTCATGGCAAGTAGTGCCTATTCCCAAACGGTTCAGTCAACAATTCAGCAGAATGGAGTAAACTGGACTTTTAAAGAAAAGATGAAGCTTTCACCTGAGCAGATTTTAAATGCAAAGGGAAATGTGTCAGAAGGGCAAAAGCAGGAGTTATACGCGAAATTTAAAGCGATGAAGGTCGGTAGTGAGATTGATGTTACCAGTGGACCAAAACTGGAAGCTGAAATTCATGCTGCTATTAATCCACTGGATTCAAACAATATTNATATTGTAATCAGTCCGATCCGCCAGGACTTAGATGCAGGGGCTATCAATTGCCCTATTTATTTTACTAAGGATTTTGGAAACACATGGTCAGAAAGTTCTTTCCAGAATATGCCTTATGAAGCTGGAGCAATATCTGGAGGAGGAGGAGACCCGGTTTTTGCTTTCGATGCCGATGGTAAATTATATTTTACATGGATCGATCTCTATGGAGCACAAATGGATTTGCTTTTTGGAGAAGCGAATATGGGTATTTTCTGGGCTTACTCAGAAGATGGTGGTGAAAACTGGATTAAACCAGTGCACGACACAGTATTACTTGGAGGAATGCAAATGATGATGGGGCAACCTTCTTCAATTACATCTCCAATTTCTGATAAGCAATGGATGGCTGTTGACAGAACTAATGGTCAATACAGAAACAATCTATACATTTCTTATGTTACGATTGGTCAGAGTGGTAGTACATCTACATACCAGATTAAGTGTAGTACCAAACCGGCCGGAGTAGACGAATTTAATCATGAAGCAGAGATTACAACACCTGCTAATTTTAGTTTTGTACAGTTTGCCAGTGTGGGCGTAGACAATATGGGATATGTTCATGTAATCTTTTATGGAACAAATGATAACGGAGCCAGTTATGCAATCTTCCATTCAAAATCAACAGATGGAGGACAAAGCTTTAGTGCTCCAGAGAAACTGTCTGATATAAAGTTTGATCTTTACCTGGTTGACCAGAACAATTACGATGAAATTTCAGGTATTTCAGGACAACGTACATATCCATCACCTTATATGGGTGCAGATATGATTACTGGCAATGTTTATGCAACATGGACTGGATTTGGAATTGATTCTGATGCAGGGACTGGTGCGGATGTGTATTTTAGTCGTTCAATAGATCATGGGGATACCTGGAGTACTCCTATAAAAGTAAACGATGATGCGGGTACAAATCATAATTATTATTCTTCAGTATTTGTAAAAGATAACGGGGCGGTTATTATTTCATGGTACGACAGGCGTGATGATGCAAACAATTTAAATACACACTACTACTATGCAAAATCTCTTGATGGAGGATTAACATTTGAACAGAATGTTCAGGTGACTACTGTTCCTACTGATTTTTCTACAATTGGAAGTCAAAACCAGGAGTTTGGTGTAGGTGAATATACACAAGTTTTGGCATCAGACAATTATATTATTCCGGTTTGGTGTGATGGTCGTGGAAATGATGGAAATGT
>PKSZ01000471.1 GCA_002869425.1 Marinilabiliales bacterium | reverse complement strand
CCCGAATGGCTGCTTCATCGGCTCTTTTTCTAGCCAGTTCTTCTGCTTCTTTTTTTCGGGCTTCAGCCTCTTGTTTTTTTCTTTCTTCTAATTCTGCCTTTCTTCTGGCTTCTTCTTCCATCCTTTGTCTGGCAGCTTCTTCTTTTGCAGCTTTTCTGGCTTCTTCAGCTGCCTTTTTTGCGGCTTCTTTTTCTGCTCTTTTTTGTTCTAAAATTTCAGCTTGTCTTTTCTTCTCAGCTTCTTCGGCTTCTCTTCTTGCTTTTTCTGCAACTTCTTGTTTTATTCTTTCTTCTTCAAGCTTCCTGGCCTCTTCTTCTTTGGCAATTCTTTTAGCTTCTTCTTCTGCCTTTTTTATCTCTTCTTTTTCTTCTTCAATTTTTTGACTTACCTGCTCTTCTATGGCTTGTAACTGAGATAAAATCATTTTGTTGTAATCGCTGTCAGCTTCAAAAAGTTTTGCACGCTCATTATAATATATTTTTTGCACGGGCTGGGTATACACCATGAAGTTTATTCCTTCATATTGTTTGAAAAGTCTTACATCTGCATCCCATTTATATTTAAAATTCCTATCCAGTTTATCTTCCGGTATGTTTGTATTCACAATCATTGATTTTTCTACATAACCGGGCTTTGAAAAGGTGAATGTATATTCGTGCTGATAATCGAGTTCAACTTCATACTTACCAAAGAGATTGGGTGATAAAGTTTTTATTTTTTTCCCGTCTTTGGATATTGACACTTTCGTATCATCAAGATTGCCATTGATGATATTAATTGATCCATACAGTTTAAATGGCGGAACTTCTTGCCCAAATAATAAAACACTATGAATCAATAAGAAAAAAAGTAAAATAATTTTTCTACCTGTTTTCATTTAAAGTCTTATAGTTTTTTTCAGTTAAAGCATTATGGATCATGCATTTATTAAATACTTGTATGACAGCGCGCATCTGTTTTTCCATCTTCTTAACCAAGGATGTACTATCATTGAAGACATTGTTTCTCATCATATGATCACTTACGAAATTATACAATTCTTTTGAAATAGTGTCCTGAGCCAGTAACATATAATCGTCCATATATATGAGGAATCTGTCCAGACCATTGTTGTTGGACACAGCATAGTGTTGTATTGTTGTATCCAGCATATTATTGCCAAGAGCAAAGTAATCCTTGTCATAATTTAGTATTGAGAGTACTGTTGGTAATATATCTATTTGCTGGGCTACTGTACTATCCATACCAATAAAATCTGAGTTTTTCATGTACAATAGAATTGGAATCTTAAAATTCCCCATTTCGTTACAATAACCGTCATAGTAGGGAATTGATGCATGATCTGCTGTTATGACAAACAGTGTGCTGTCGAACCAGGGCATTTTTTCCGCTTTTTTAAAAAATGTGCTAAGTGCATAATCTGAATAGCCCACTGTTTCATGAATTTTTTTTGGGCCCGTAGGGAACTTGCCTTTATATTTTTCTGGTACATCAAAGGGTGCATGTGCTGATAATGTGAAAATGGTAGTCATAAAGGGCTGTTTCATTTTACTCATTTCCTTTACTGTAAAGTCGAAAAAATCTTCATCCCATATTCCCCAGTAACCGTCATAATGAGAGTCGTCAGGATATTCATTGAGCCCAAAGTACTTGTCAAAACCTGCTAAATTCGTATAAGCTTCAAAACCCATTGAGCCATTGTGGGCTCCATGAAAAAATGCTGTAGTATAACCTTTTTCTTTCAGTAAATTTGGTAGGGATGTAATATCATTGTTAACATATGGTGTTAGTACATATGGACTATGAAAGGCTGGGATGCCAGAAATAATGGATGGAAGTGCATCAATAGATTTTCTTCCATTGGCAAAAGAATTACAAAACGTTTTACTTCTTGTACAAAGTGTATCAAAGAAAGGTGCATAACCTTTATAATTTCCATTTTCAAGATCAGGATTAAAAGTTCCAATGTATTCACGACCAAAACTTTCTAAAATAATGATCATTACGTTCAATGACCTGAATTTTTTATTCGAACCTATCTTCAAAGGATTGCATAAAACGTCTAATTCATTCTTGTCTTTAATAAAGGAATATTCTTGAAAAGGATTCCTTTTAATGGTTCGAATGATTGCAAAAGGTGTATTTAGCACAATTGGAATCTGACTTGGCGACTCAACATATTCTCCGGCAAAACTCATGTTTATGGGGCGGCTACTTAATATATAAGTTCCTCTTGCTGAGAAAATTGTAAAGAAAAGTAAGGTCAGGAAAATTGCCAGATTTCTGACGAATCTTAATATGGGCTTTTTTACTTGTTTTTTCTGGGGCTTAAAACTAAAATACAGGAATACAAATGCAACCATAAATATAACCCACAGTAGGGTTATATACCAATAATCAACCATATACCTCAAGATAAGACCAGTGAGACCATTTTCATATCCCATTTCTTTTATGCTTACCGCAGTTGTTCTGTTCAGGATAAAACGATAATAAATAATGTCTGTAAAATTAAGGGCTATGCAAATTCCATTTACTGCAATGAAAATTGTATCAAAGATTTTTTGATACAATTTGTTATACCTAAAATTAAAAGGTATGGCAAATGCAATAATAAATAAGGCATTTGTATAAGCTATGGCACTTAAATCAAATGTTATTCCACCGTATAAAATTTTTGATAAAACAGGAAAACTAACATCTGTAAAAAGATCTGTATTGAAAAGATAAAAAAGCAGTCGGGCAATGCTATAGCTAATAATGACAAGCATTATACGGAAAAGAATAACAAAACTAGCATCACCTTTATAAATTGTAAAATGTGTAATCCTTTTCTTCATTGTACAGCTGTATTAATACAAATATAGAAACAATCACATCAATTGATCGATTAAATTGATGATAGATTAAACCTTTTTGTGATAATAATGTCATAGAAGCAGAAAACATATTTAGGAATATAAAAATTAAAATTATGAAAACAATGATGAAAAGAATTCAGTTGCCTGTTATGTTAATTATGTTGATATTTTCTGGTTATACGGTTATGGCGCAAGCAGGAAAGGGACATTTAAAGGGAATTCCTGACTTAACAGAAGAACAGCAAACCAAGATTGAAAAGATACATCTTGATCACATGAAGGAAGTTTTACCTTTAAAGAATGAAATGAAGGAGAAGAATGCTAAGTTAAATACATTAACAACAGTGGAAAAAGTTGATATGAATAGTGTTAATGCTATCATTGATGAAATTGGAGCCATTAAAACCCAATTAATGAAGAAAAGGGTTGCAATGGAGCAGGAGGTTAGATCATTACTTACAGAAGAACAAAGAATTCATTTTGATATGAAGCATTCTCACAATGGAATGGGAAAACATCACAAAGGAATGGGACAGCATAATGGATGTTGTGGTCAGGGTGGAGAAGGTCATGGTAATGGACATGGTTATGGACATGGAAACGGAAATTGTAAGACCAACAAATAACCCGTATATTTTATTTGATAAAAAGGTCTGAAATTTCAGGCCTTTTTTTATAAAATGGGGCTGGGAATGTTAATTTCTTTCATGCAATAAATTGCGTAGTTATCAGTCATCCCGGAAATATAATCCATTACAAGGTTAGTATACGTATGGAGATCAGAAAGATTATGTTTACTTTTTTCTTTCGTGTAAAATGGATTCATTTTGTACAAGTAAGCTCCAAAGTTCTGAACAATCTTTTTTGAGTTAGATGCATACAGTTTTTGGTCAAGTCCATTGGAATTCAGTAAATTCATATAAAAATTATACAATGATTGTACTATATTTTTACATGAGTCTTCATATTCCTTTACTTTTTCGTTGGTGTAAATGCATTGATAATTAAATGTTTTCAATTCCAGAAAAAGTTGGTATGTTTCATCAGAAAAGCAAATGATTCCCCTATTGGATGCTTTAATTATGTCATTTACCAGATAATTAATGATTTCTCCATTGCTGGAACCAATTTTTTCCTGGATGTTAGCAGGTATTTGGTCTTTGGTGATGAATTTTCCTATTAGCGCGTCTTCAATATCTCTTCCCAGATAGGCAATTTTATCTGCAAACCGAACAATGCATCCTTCGTATGTACTTGGTGTATTTGCTCTTGTTTGAATAAGGTTAAGATTTTTTAGCTTATGTTCTGGTTCTAGCTTTTGTTCAAATTTTTCACCACAATGACAAATGATACCATCTTTTACTGCATAGGTAAGGTTCATACCTTCACCAAAATTGTATACTTTCTCAATAACCCTGTAACCATTAATTTCGTGTATAAATCGTCGTACAGGCCTAACCATATCATCGAGTGCTTGCTCACCTGCATGTCCAAATGGTGGATGTCCCAGATCATGTCCAATACCTATAGAATAGGCCAGCTCTTCATTTAATTTCCATTTTTCATCATTTCTTTGATTTAGTCCTTTACAAATACTGGCGGCAATTGTAGCAACATGGAGTACATGCTCAATTCGTGTACAAACATGATCATTATGAGGAGAAAAGAAAACCTGGGTTTTGTGTTTTAGTCTTCTGAAAGGCCTTGAATGTATAATGGCAGTCTGATCTCTATAGTATTCTCCTCTCAGATCATATTTTTTGGGTTGAGACCTTTCCTGGAGTTGTGCTTCGGGTAAGAGGTTGGTATACATTTTTGTATTTGCTAGAATTCAAATTTTGTAGATCTCATAAACAGATTTTTTAAAACCTGCTTGGCATCTTCTTTTTTATGAATAATGGTGTTTATGGATTCACAAATGGGCAATTCTTCATTATATTTTTCAGCCAGAACCATCATAGATTTAACTGTTGATACTCCTTCTGCCAATTTTTCGAAACTACCGTTTTTTACATAGGCTTCTCCAAAATTCTTGTTGTGACTATAATCTGAAAAGAGGGTTGCTTCATAATCTCCAACATGACTTAATCCGTATACGGTTAGTTCATTTCCTCCCATAGCTCTTACTAGCCTTGAAATTTCTCTTGAACCGCGTGCCATAAGGGCTCCTTTCAAACTGGCGTAGTCCAGTCCGTCGAGCATGCCTGCTGCAATGCCGATAACGTTTTTAGCTGCAGCACCCACTTCATTTCCAATTAAGTCTTGACCGATATATAAACGAACAAGCTCACTATTAAAATCTTCAATTATACATTTTGTTGTGTCAACATCGGTTGAACTGATAAGCATACAGTTGGGAACACCATTTACAAAGGATTGAACATGCCCTGGCCCAACCCAAATGGCAAGCTGGATATTTTGCCGGATTTCCTCCAAAACAACCTGTGTAAGTCTTTTCCCGGTATTGTTTTCAATACCTTTCATGGCAAGGATGATGATTTTTCCATTCAGGTTATATTGATTGATTTTTTTTGCCAGTTCTCGAAGATTTTGTGAACTAACAGAAATGATTAGATAATTGCCAAAATCAATAGCCTCCTGCAGGTCATTGCTTAGAACAACTGTATCTTTTAAGCTTAAGTATTCGTTTTTCCTGTCTTTTTGTAGTTTGTTCAGGTTACTGGAATTTTTTCTACCCCAAATGAGTACATTTTTATCTAGTTTACTGGCGTACCAACCGAGAAAAGTACCCCATCTTCCGCAACCAAGAACCGATACATTTTTCATTTTCGATAGTTATCTGTGAGTATACAATAATAACAAGAACTTTTAACTCTGGCAATCATTTAATCTTTGTTCTACACTTATACCTTATTCTATAAAAAATTTGCTCTGGATTATTACATGTTGATGCTATCCTATTTCGTGAAGATAAAAAGTATGCCTATCTTAGATAGAGAAACTACATATATTATGAGAACAAAGAATATTTTTCCTTCAATTGAGCATTTGCCTGAGCCAAATTTTATTAAGAAACCCTTACGTCAGGTAGAATTTTTAATTAATGGCATAATAGAGAAATGGAATGGTCCTTTTGAAAAGGTTTATTCTCCTGTGTATGGAGTTGATGAAGAGAAGGCTGTGAATGAAATTGGAAGTTATCCGTTGTTGTCAGGTTGTGTGGCATTAAAGGCTTTGGATGCAGCCAGAAAAGCTTATGATAGTGGCAGAGGAGAATGGCCTGCAATGTCTGTTGAGTCCCGAATTGAACATATTCGAAGGTTTGTAATTAAAATGAAGTCTAAACGTGAAGAAGTTGTGCAATTATTGATGTGGGAGATAGGAAAATCAAGAAAGGATTCTGAGAAAGAATTTGATCGAACAGTTGATTATATTAACGATACCATAGAAGCATTGAAACAATTGGATCGTATTTCTTCAAGATTTACGATTTCTCAGGGTATTATAGCACAGGTTAGAAGAGCTCCATTGGGGGTTGTATTGTGTATGGGACCATATAATTATCCTTTGAACGAGACATTTACAACATTACTGCCAGCATTGATTATGGGGAATACGGTTATTTTTAAACCGCCTAAAATGGGTGTATTGTTGCACAAACCCTTATTGGATGCTTTTGCAGAATCTTTTCCTGCTGGTGTTATCAATACAGTTTATGGTGATGGTCAGGAAGTAATTGCACCATTGATGGAGTCTGGTTTTGTAGATGTGCTGGCTTTTATTGGTTCAAGTAAAGTAGCTGATATTTTAAAGAAACAACATCCCAAACCCCATAGAATGAAAAGTATTTTAGGTCTGGAAGCCAAAAATCCAGCTATTATATTGCCTGATGCTGATATGGATCAGGCAATCAATGAGTGTGTTACAGGTGCGTTGTCATATAATGGGCAGCGATGCACTGCCCTGAAGATTTTATTTGTACATGATTCTGTTTATGATGATTTTGTTGGGAGATTTAAAGATGAAGTAGAAAAACTAAAAGTAGGTCTTCCTTGGGATAAAGATGTACAAATTACTCCATTGCCGGAGCCGGGTAAAACAGAATATCTTGATTCTTTGGTAAACGATGCAACAGAAAAAGGAGCAAAACTGTTAAATAATTATAAAGAGAAAAGCGATTTCTCTTTTTTCTTTCCTGCTATCGTTTCTGGTGTTAAAAGTAACATGCGATTGTACCATGAAGAACAATTCGGACCAGTTATTCCAATTGTGAAATATTCCAATCTTGATGAGCCACTGGAATATGTGGTTAATTCGAACTACGGTCAGCAGGCCAGTATTTTTGGTGAAAATACCAGTGAAATTGCAAGACTGGTTGATACATTGGTGAACCAGGTGTGTAGGGTAAATATAAATTCGCAATGCCAGCGAGGACCAGATGAATTACCCTTTACAGGAAGAAAAGATTCGGCAGAGGGAACATTGTCTGTTTCGGATGCGCTTAGGGTATTTTCCATTCGCACGTTGGTTGCATTAAAAGAGACAGCAGGCAATAAAGAAATTTTGACGGATATTCTTAAAGAAAACAGGTCAACGTTTCTTTCTACGGATTTTATTTTCTGATTTTGCACAAAACTAATTACCATAGCCCAATGGTAAGTTCTTGGTTTAGAATCGTTAGTGTTTCATGGTTTGCTTAGGGCTACTATCACAATGCAGCGCAGACAGATTTCAATGCCAAAGATTGGAATAGCGAGTGGCATTTGTAGTTCTTTGAAACTTAAACGGGTAGGTAAAATTGCCGGCTATAAAGGCATACTTTGTTTACTTTCTGTGCCAGGCAGAAAGTAAAGCGAGCAGTTGCACTTGCCTGACATCATT
>PKSZ01000125.1 GCA_002869425.1 Marinilabiliales bacterium | reverse complement strand
TTCCAAACTATGTTCATATCCTTCAGAGACAGGATAGAAATCCGCAAAACGTATCATCAATCCATAAAAGGGATTGCTTTTTACCCAATCGTTAATCAGAACAATAACCTTGGGAGTAAGCATTAAAATCAACAATACATCAATATGTGACTGATGATTGGATATGATCACAGCCGGTTCTTTAAATTTCTCCTGATGTGCATTGATAATTTTCTTTCTCACAGAGAAAACACCATAAATCATGTACTTGCAAACCCACATAAAAGAAACATGATATATCTTTTTCAACTTTGGATTTCGGTTGGGAATTATTCCGAAAAATAGAATTCCAAGTATTGTTTGATAAATAACGCCTGCCAAAAATAAAATAAAGGTATGTACAGACCAGAAGAAGTCCTTGAAAGTAAGCGGCACAATCCTTGATTTACCATTGCTACGCACCAACCAGTTAAAAAACAGTGGAATCAACAGAACCGATGAATAGTACGCCAACAGAAGACCACTAACTCCAGTTAATACAGATGCAAGCTCGACTCCCGGACTTCCTAATCCTACAAGAACAATACAAAAAGAAGCTGTTATTGCATAAACTATTGTGGATTTTTGATCTCCTGATTTTGCGATTCCTGTATATTTATAATTTATTAATACTCTGGATCCTACAGCACTTCCCATAAAAACACTCAATGCAAAAACCAAGAAAACAAAAAACATCAAAAAGACATCGAATGGTATACTAAAAATAGAAGCAACGGCAAACACCCACACAATACCCGGTATCATTGCCAGAAACTTTATCAATGCAATCTCAAGCCTGCCATTTGCCATTAATTGAACTACTGCATATACAATCATTATAGACCATAATAAAGCCGGAAAATTATTAAATTCAAAACCAACAAAGCTTGTGGTATCGATAGCAAATGCTTCCTTTCTTATAAAAAAGAGTAATACTATTGTTACCAATACAATAGTCCCAACTATATATTTTTCAAAACTTGTACGAACTTTATTCTTATTTCGGGTCTCTTTTTCTTTACAAAGCCATAAGGGGAGAATTATTAATCCCATTAAAACAGAAATAAGCAACATCCAAATATTAATCAAAATAATCTGATTGATAAGAATGCCCGATTCTTGCATAAAAAGCATAAGCACAATAGCCATAACAGCTGTACTCGTTAAAAATGGAGTGACAGAGAATTCAAGAATCTCTTCTGTTTTTCCTAGCCTGATCCAAAAAGAAATAAAAAGAATGGGGGCTGCCGTAATATTTGCAGTAATCAATGAAAACCAAACTGCGTCAACATTTAAGCCATTGTTTTGAATTGAAGCAATCCAGACTGCGTTACCCACTGTAACCAATAAACCCAATAGAGCGATTAAAGTATTCCGGAAAGATTTAAGCATGTAGAACAATAGGCTGAAATACATCAAGGATATGACTATAAAAATAGCCAGATTCTGACTACTAAACAGATTATACAATATCGATTTAAGATATTGATCACTTCCCTGAGAAACTCCACCCAAAGCATTGGAAATATCAATCATCAATCCCTCCCATCCGGATGCATAAAAACCTGAATTGACAAGAGCATATAGCCCAGTGAGTAAAACAACTAAGGAAATGAGCACTTTTAAAAAAGTTCTCCTGATCAGGAAATGATATATTTGAGTAAAAATTTTAAGCATTTTCCGGATTCTTTCTAAACAATGAAAGCAACATGAAAGAGAAAAATCCAAAAACAACAGCAGCAATTCCTGCAAATACAAGACTTCCTGTTACATACTGCAGTAAATTATTGGTAATGAACTCAAAATCAACATCTGACGCGACCAATGTAGTCTCTTTCGACAAAACTATTCCCCCTGAAATATAACTAAGATACAGCACTACCGGTATCAATGGAGGAATGCTTATATGTGCAGCCGCAACCACAACCACCTTATTCAGTTTAAAAAGATGAGCAAGAGTAATGGCAATGACCAACTGCCAACCCCAAACCGGAGCAATACCCATAAACACACCAAAACCTACTGCAACTGCAATTCTCACATTGGTTTCCTTGCTGTTTAATATATATTTTTCATAAAAATCCCTTGGTTTATGTTTCTTTAGTTCCTGAATAAACCTAAAAGGTCGTGCATACAGTAAAGCAATCGATACCAAAATTGTATTCAGTAAACTGAAGCGCAACATATCACGCCCCATTTTAAAATGACTAACCCGATCATCACCATAATGCACATGTATAGGAACATAAGTAACATCCATTCCTTTCCAGGAAGCCCGAACAAGAACTTCCACTTCAAATTCATATTTCGTAGCATAAAATTTGAACTGCTGTAATTTCCGAATGGGGTACATCCTGTATCCCGACTGCGTATCAGGATGTTTAATACCAGTCTCTAATCTAAACCAGAAATTTGAGAACTTATTTCCAAAACTACTTTTTCCTGGGACTGAAGCCTGATTCATATTTCGTGCTCCAACAATAATTGACTTTGGATTTTCCTTTATTTTTTCAAAAAACAGTGGTATATCTTCTGCCATATGTTGGGCATCAGAATCTATTGTTATAGCATAATCAAAACCTAGTTCCAGAGCTCTTTCGAATCCTTTTCGCAACGCAAAGCCCTTTCCTTGATTCTGTTCATAAGACACAACACTAATACCTGATAAAGACTCCAAAATCTTCTGGGTTTCATCTGTAGAGCCATCATTTACAACAATTATTTCAGATGTATAATTACTCACACTTTCCACCACCATGCGTAAAGTCTTTTCATTGTTGTATGTAGGAATAATCACACAGGCTTTCCATTGGATAAAATCTTTCCTCGTCTTTTCTATTGAAAAGTCAAAATCCGGATAGCCTGCCTCTTTTACTTTTGTTTCAGCAATGCACTTCTCAATTTGTTTTTTGATTGTATCCCTGTCAAAATCAGTAGGAATTTCTTTTGTTAATGCGAAATTGTAATATCGTTGCGCATTAAGATATAGATTGTTTTTTAAATAATAATCGCCCAAAGTTTTATACACCAAAAACAAGTCAGGATTGGATTCTATAAAGCGTGGTATATTTTTAATACTCAGCTTACCCAAGGCATCTTCTCTCTCATATTGCAGAGGACTAACATTTTGCCTGAATTCAATAAAATTCTTGAACTCTTCTGTATAAACAAATGGATGTTCAGCAATCTCCTCATCTTTACAATAAGTCAGAAAGTCATCAGAATGAGTAGCTTGGGAAAATATTTTATTCAGATCGTAGCACACATACTTTCCCATTTGATAAGGTGTAGTTGATACCCATGCCTTTTGGTTTGCCGGATCAAATATTACAGAATGATGACAAACAAAAAAATTCAAAGCATTTTCATTACCATAGCCAATATCTTTTTCTCCTTTCCCTTTCCAGTTTCTCAGAATTTCGGCAACCTTTTCAGGTGTCATTCCACCTTGCTGACCAATAAGTTCAACAACCCTGTTTAGTCGATTGGGAGAATCTGTTGTGGCAATATTATCAAGATTAATCTTCTCATCTTTGAACTCTTCCGTTTGAAAATGGTTAGATGCAGCTACATAGTCTTCTTTGGCATTATATATAGCTGTTTTGAATGGTGTTTTTTCTATGATACAAGCCCTTCCATCCTTTAAAGAACTAACAAGAAATATCTCGGAAACGAAAAGCTCTCTCTTTTCTGCTATCTTAATTGCACTTTCCAGATCTGCTGCATACTGTAATATTTCCCTACCTAAAATTGAGGTCGGTGTTTTTGCTCCACCAGGACGCTTAGAGCTAGAGCCATTGATTGTAATTGAAAGTCCCTGATTGTTCATTCCGGAAACGACTCCTATTAAACCGCCCCAACCAACAGACATATAATTATACCCTCTTTCCGGTCGTACAAAACTTACAATTTTATTATTTGCGAATTCGTTTCCCACATAGAAATCAAAATTTCGTCCATGAAGAATAGAGCCATTCTTTGTGTTATTTCCCCAAGTTGCAAAAGCAGAGCAACCCGATAGTTTCATATCCTGCAGAACACGCCCAATATCATGTGCAGCATGAAGATTCAAATGTCGTTGGTAGTTATTGGCTATAAATTCAAAATCCTTGGATGCATATCTTGATACACCATAAATCTCTTCCAGGTACTCGGGTGTAATGTGCTTCTCAATATGCCTGTTAAACCATGCAACAACCAACCTGATCATTTTAAGTAGTCGCATAGAAGGTATAAAACGCTGAATTTGCTTAAAAAATATTTCCTCCTGCTCCCACATTTGTTTCTGAGTAAGTTTACCTGTTGCCACACCTATCTCTATGGGAGTCCCCTGAACAAAAAGTTCCCAATGGCCATATTTATTTATCCTGAACCAATTGTTTCCAATTCTTCGTATTCCATTACTTTCATGAACCTTCTCATTCGTAAAATCAGGCAATTTATAACGCTTTTTGGGCACCGGGATAACAACAAACCAGGTAAAAATCAGAATAAACAATAAGCTTGAAATTACAATTCCAACAAGAATATATATGTAAATCATATAGTTTTCCTTTCCAGCTTTACAATACCCTCTACCTGAAAAATTTCAGGAATTAAAAAATCTCCGGCATTTTGTAGTTCAGCAGCTTTAGTGTGCAAATTTAGTTTTTTCGGGCTATCATCAAGAATAAAAATTTCATTGCATGATTCAAACCATTGAATAACCCCTGAATCAATGCATGAAGCTCCTGCCACACAAATACACTTACCCTTGCTTTCCAGGGCATTAGGCAGCTCCGATTGTAAGTCAGTCCGTATAGAAACCTTCGTCTTTGAATGCAACATTCGCAATCCAATGAGCAGAAATAATAATCGATCTCCCAACAAAACAATTTCATCGTTAGTTTCCAGGCTTACTGAAAGTATTTTCAATAGCTTTTTGTACAATTTCAAATCCCGATTATGAAAATAAGGTTGAAAAACCAATACCCTACGAAGCGCCTCATCAGCAATATATTGAAGATTATTGGTGGATAAATGTATTTCTCTTTTCTTATCTGCAATTATTCTTTTAACCCGCTTTGCATCTTTTCCATAATCCTTTTCCGGTGAAACTTTATCCAATAATTCCAGATATATTTTCCCCTTTTTTAAAAATAGTGGTCCCCTTTCAAAAAAGTCACCAATAGTTAAAATCACAATGGGTTGAATATCCAGGTTATATTGAGTTGCAATAAAAAAAGCGCCTTTATGAAACCGTCTTATCTCCTGGCTATCTGATCGTTTGCCTTCCGGAAATATCATAATAGAATGCTTTTCTTCAACCATTCTTCTAAAATCTTCAGTGCTTTGATTAATCTCATCTGGTATGGCATAAAAGCGACTAAACTTCTGCAATATTCTTGTAAATTTGCTTGTCTTCACCCAATCATTTGTAACCATTACCAGTCTGTGGGTTAAACTAATCATCAAGGGGATATCCATAAAAGTCTGATGATTAGACACAATTATGCATTGCTGATCCAATGTTTGTTTTCCTGTAATGCACACCTTCAAATTCAACATTATTCTTGTAAAAAACGAAGCATATGAAGTCAATGTGCGCATACGAAAACTACCTACATGTTTATTATCGGGAAGCAGCAACAATAAAGTAAATATCTGACTTGAAATGATAAACAAAAAAAAGCCCACAGCTCCTCGTATCAATACGGATAAACTATACCATGGCTTTCCTTCTGATAATGAAGGTGCCAGTAGAAATCTAAAATAGACAAACTGCAAACCAAAAGATATAAGCAATGCAATACATATTCCAATATAGACATGAAATGTCAGATTCAACTTACTTTCAAATAAGAAGTATGAGAATACCAACAAGAAACCTAAGTCCTGAATCAAAGGCAGTTCTGGTAATTTTCGTATTGATAAGAACCTTGCATATGGTAAAGTGGCTGAGTTAATAAATGTAAAAAACAATATCCACAAAAGCAGACTGCCGGGAAACAACAAAGATTCAACATCAAATAGAAAAGAACCGAACAAAAATAGTCCTGCCTGAACAAGTGTCATAAGGGCATAGTCAAATTTCCCATGCAAAATAAATGGAATCAACACACTAAGGAATAAAT
Source organism: Marinilabiliales bacterium (assembly GCA_002869425.1). Taxonomy (GTDB): domain Bacteria; phylum Bacteroidota; class Bacteroidia; order Bacteroidales; family BM523; genus BM523. The sequence goes on along the minus strand of PKSZ01000125.1, from coordinate 1,632 downwards.
AAGGACTGTGAGTTTGACCAAAGGCTAATATTTCCTTTAGAAAAAAGTCATTCGTATAAAAAAGAATAATACACACACTCCCCAGAACAACTGGGAACCAGTGTCGAAGTATAAACAGAAACCGACTATATGCAATTCTGAACTTCATAAAAAGATGACTCATCAATTTTACTTCAAGATAAAAATATAAACTATTTTCTGTTTAAGGCAATATATCATTACAACAAATATTTGTTAATAAAAATTAGGTTGAGATAATTCTTGTATTCTCTTGATTATTATTTTTGTACAAAAAAGTGAAATGACTAAACATCTACTACTATTCATCCTTATTCTATTAATATCAGCCAACTCATTTGGACAAAAAAAGCAAAAGGACAAGAAATATATAGAAAAAACAAAATACTCTTTTTCTTTCACTCCCTCTTACCTAAACCAATCAACCACATATAAAATACTTGACAATAACGGCATAGGCGAAAGCATTGTGTATCGCCCCAATGTATTGGGTGCTGTAACTCTTGGTATGCGATACAGCTTTATAGGTCTATCATATACTTTCCAATTGCCCATGAGCAGCGATCTGGAAACCAACTATGGAAAATCTGAGTACACCAATGTAAGTATGGTTATACAAACCAGGAATGTTGGATTTAATCTGTATTTTCAAAAGTTTAAAGGAATGTACAGGGATATTAACGATGGTATGTTTCCTAAATATGATTCACAGATTCCCCTAACGCAAAGAAATGATCTACAAACATTCACCGTTGGATATTATAACAATTTTGTCTTTGGCCGTAAATTTTCAATGAAAGCAGCTTTTGATCAATCTGAAATACAAAAGAAAAGTGCCGGATCGGCGATGATTATGATTGCAGACAGGTTTACCAGAATTCAGGCTGACAGCACCATTGTTCCATACGATCAGGTTGCTGCATATACCGACATGTACGGATTTTATAAGGGCACATTCAATTCTCTTATCATTGCCCCTGGATTTGGTTATTCATTTGTAGCCGGGCCCTTTAGTTTTACTCCCGTTGTTTTAATGGGATCAGGATTGCAAATACAGTCATACAGATTAAAACACCCACTAGGGTCGAAGGATTCCAAAAAATCTGGTATTAAGTTTCCTATGTATTTAAATGTAAAAAATGCAATTGGCATCAATACACAAAGTTTCTATTTCAGAATTGTATCAGGAATCGACATGAATATTTTGCCTATTAAGTCGGACACAAAGACAAGTCTTACATACCTAAAAGCAGAAGTTTGTATGGGCGTGCGCTTCTAATTACTGCACCAAAAATGATCCTTTGTACTTGAGAAATACAATCTCGTTTTTAAATATTGAAGCTGTAAGACTATATTCCTCATCTTTTGGAGTGAGTTCAATTGAAATGTTAAGCGTATCAAATTGACCAGGCACAATCATCGCCATATATTTGATATTACTCACCTTATGGATAAACAACTTCTTTCCCGTAATATCTTCACATATTTCCCTTATAATTTGAACCTGGCAAACACCAGGCACTACAGGACTTCCAGGGAAATGGCCCTTGAATATCTCGTGATCTTCATTCAATGAAATTTCAAGATTATACTTTCCTCTCTTTGAATTATCTT